>JAHDHI010000066.1 GCA_020631395.1 Bizionia sp. | reverse complement strand
GTTTGGTACCAATATAAACAGCAACTATTCAATATGCTTATTAGAACTTAGCCTGGTTTTACCATCATCATCTATCTCATTCGAAATGGTAATGGTGTCCTCAGTTCTACAAAATTTAACGGCATTGGCCAATAAGTTCTGAATGATGATTTCTACCATGCTTCTATCTGCATAGACAAAATCTCTAGTTGTGGTGTCTATGATCGAGATGTCTTTGTTTTGTAGCTTCTGTTCCATCAACTTCAGCTTTTCATAAAACACTTCTTGGATGTCGAACAAAGAAGGTTTGGGTTCCAAGGATTGCATCTGAGATTTGGACCAGTTCAACAAATTAAATAAAAGCAAAGAGGCATTGTTGGCATTCTCACTTAGCTCTGGCAACAAACTTTGGAATTCGGCTTGAGACAAGGATCCCTCTTTAAGTAAATCTATGAATCCTTTCGTGGAAGTCAAAGAATCTTTTAGATCATGGGAAACGATTGAAAATAGTTTGTCCTTTACATTGTTTATGTTTTCAAGGTGTTTGCTTTGCTCCAAAATGGCTTCGTTTTGCAATTTGATTTGTTGGTTCTTAGCTTCCAACTCCTTGGTGTATTTCAATTGGTTGTTGCGTTTCAAATATATGGGGACAAAGAATAAAAGAGCTATGGCAAAAGCTGCCAACAATGTGTAAAAAACGAGTTTCAATCGGTTTAATTTCTCTTTGTTGGCCAGTGCTATGTCTAATTTTTGAGTAGAATTGTCGGTAATGGCAGAATGATTGATCGTAGCTTTGTCCCGAGGCGAATTCAAAATGTCCAAAAAGGCTGTCGTTTCTTTCTGTTTGGAAGTCTCGATCTCAGCTTTCAATTCGTAGTACTCTCTTTGCATGGCATAAGCTCGTTTAAAGTTACCCGTTATGGAATCCAAGGTTTTGGTTAGTAGGTATGTCTTTAACTCTTCTTCTTTGTTGTTTGTTGTTCTGGCAATGTTACCAGCTTCAGACAATTGATCGTTCGCAAGTTTAAGCTTGGAGTTTTGTATGCTTAGAGCTCCCAAGTTGTTTAAGGATACGACGATGCCTTCGTCGTTTTTCAATGCCCTGTTAAGTCCAATGGCCTCAGTCAAGTAATTTTCAGCGGTGGAGTATTCCTTTATTCCCATGTATGCGCCACCAAGTTTAGGCAATATTTCTGCACGTAGGGTTTCATCCACCTTCAACTTCTTTGAGGAATCCAGTATGCTTTCATAATGTTCAATGGCTTTGTCGTATTCTTTCTTTTCCAAGTATAGTTCTGCGAGGTTCTTATTGGAAACGATGGCACCTTCCGTGTCATTCAAATTGATTTCCATGGCCAAGCTCTTCAAGTAGAAATGGATGGATTTATCCAAGACATTGTTGACCTTATATGCTTTGGCAATGTTTTTATAGGCTTTGGAAAGCTCTCCGTTGGGATGTTGCTTTTCTAATTCCTTTATGCCAGACAGGGCATCTTTCATACCACTTTTGTAGTTGCCATGTTTAATTTTGATGATTCCCAATCTACTATCTATCTTGGCAACGGACAAAGTGTCCTTTAAAGAGGAAAACAACGACTTGGCTCTAGCATAATCATTGATGGCATTGTGGTAATTTTCCCTCTTGTCATAGATTAAGGCTTTGAAATATAACGTTTCAGCCAAACCTCTATCGTAATTCAATTCGGAAGACAGCTTTTTACTTTGTTCTATGTATTTGAGTGCTTTGTCGAAGTCGTTTGCATCATGGAGCAACTTGATGATTTTTAGGCAAATATTGACTTTGGTGGTATCCGCTTTTTCAAAAGCCAACTCAATGTTAAGGTGCTCTAATTCTTCAGTCTGAGAAAGACCAGTAAATGTGAATAATAAGCATAAAAGAATGAGTCCTTTTTTCATACTACACTTTGAAAGTATAAAATAAAAGTTAGTTAACTTACTTGTATAAATTGTAAAGTCGATTGGGAATCGGGAGGAATAGCATAAGTTAGCATTAAAAATTTTATAGGTTAATAGCATTGTAAAAGTTCAAAAAAGCATACGAAAAAGCTAATTGTTGGGTTTTAATGACAATATATTAGCTTAAGTGAATTTTTGTTGAACTACTTGTACAATATATCGATTAAATATAAGGATGTTGAAAAAGTGTTCGGTTTTTCGATGAAAAACATCAATTTTTTTTAATCCTAAGGCCTTTCTAGATAAATAGTTATTGCTCTTGAAATAATTTTGTTTCAAAAAAAATGAGTAAAAGTAATACTTTTCGTCCATGGGGAAATGAGGTGTTTTCATCCTTGTTATTTCAATGCAAAACCTAGGATTTCCAAACAATAAAAATACTATCTTTGTCGGTCTAAAAAACAAATGCAAATGAGCCTTCAAGCTACTTTATCAAATCACGTACAGCAAGCAGTAAATGCAATTTTCAAAGCAGAATTGCCAAGTGTGGAATTTCAAGCAACTCGAAAAGAGTTTGCTGGAGACATTACCATTGTGGTATTTCCCATGTTGCGGGTTATAAAAGGTAATCCAGTGCAGATTGGAGAGGCAATAGGGCAGCATCTGTTGGAGAATGTGAAGGAGGTAGTCGGATTCAATGTAGTTAAAGGTTTTTTAAACGTTGAAATCAATGATGGGTTTTACATCAATTTTTTCAACACTGTAAAAAACGACGATACTTTCGGTTTTGTTGATGTGAAAGAAGGAGACAAAGCTGTCATGGTAGAATATTCATCTCCTAACACGAACAAACCTTTGCACCTAGGACACGTTAGAAACAACCTCTTGGGATATAGCGTTGCAGAAATCATAAAGGCTTCAGGAAGGAAAGTATACAAGACGCAAATCATTAACGACCGTGGAATCCATATTTGTAAGAGCATGTTGGCCTGGAAGCGATTCGGTAATAATGAAACACCAGAAAGCACTGGTTTGAAAGGAGACAAATTGGTTGGGAGCTACTATGTGAAATTCGATCAAGAATATAAAAAGGAGATTGAGGCATTGGTGGCCGAAGGTAAAACCAATGAAGAAGCCAAGAAACTGGCACCTATTTTGATTGAAGCTCAAAACATGCTACAAAAATGGGAAGCTGGAGATGAAGAAACTGTTGCACTATGGGAAATGATGAACCAATGGGTCTATGATGGCTTTGATGTGACCTATAAGAACCTAGGAGTAGATTTTGATTGTTTATATCATGAAAGCAAAACATATCTCCTAGGAAAGGAATTTGTCGATCAAGGATTAAAAACGGGAGTATTCATCAAAAAGGAAGATGGATCGGTTTGGTGTGACTTAACTAATGATGGTCTAGATGAGAAAATAGTATTGCGTAGCGATGGGACTGCTGTATATATGACGCAAGACATAGGTACGGCGATTCAGCGTATAAAGGATTTTCCAGATGTGGGCGGAATGGTCTATACTGTTGGGAATGAGCAGGATTATCATTTTAAGGTGTTGTTCTTAATTCTGAAAAAACTAGGATTCGATTGGGCTAAGAATCTTTACCACTTGAGTTACGGTATGGTGGACTTGCCATCAGGGAAAATGAAGAGTAGGGAAGGTACGGTGGTAGATGCAGACGACCTGTTGGTAGAAATGTCTAAAACTGCTGGTGAAATCTCCGAAGACTTAGGTAAGTTGGATGGTTATACGAAAACTGAAAAGAAAGAGCTCTATAAGACGATTGGTTTGGGAGCCTTGAAATATTTCATTTTGAAGGTAGACCCCAAAAAACGCATCTTGTTCGACCCGAAGGAATCAATTGATTTTCAAGGGAACACAGGGCCGTTTATACAATATGCTTACGCAAGAATACAATCAATTTTGAGAAAAGCCAGTTTGGATAGTGAAACAATGTCGAGTGAGACAATGGTGACTTTGACTTTACATGAAAAAGAGAAGGCTTTGTTAAAACAGATTCAGTTGTTTCCAGAAACAATACAAAATGCAGCAGAACAGCATAGTCCAGCATTGATAGCCAATTATACTTACGATTTGGTGAAGTTTTACAATTCATTTTTTCAAAACGTACAAATCCTTGGGACAGGCAACGAAGTAGAGAAAGTCTTTAGAGTACAACTATCCAAACTCGTGTCCAATATCATAAAAAACGCATTTGGCCTATTGGGAATCAATGTGCCAGAACGTATGTAGATTAGGGGACTAATTTCAGAACCTTATTTTAAGATGCAATGGATTAGCCATAGGCATCTTTTTTTATGTCGTCTTTTTCACTTTCGTCTTCCTGGTCCACTTGTGCTACTGGAAATTTTGGTAAGTCGTCCTTTCTCTTAAAAGCCAAAGGAAACGGTAATACGCAGGCGATTGCTATAAAAAGCATCAAAACGATTAAACGTAATGTCTTCTTTGCTTTCATGTGTTTTTTTCAATGATTAAGATATGTGTATAGGGTGCCCTTTTGAGTTTTCAAAAAGAGGGCTTCATCATAATTAAGTTCTATGATGTCATTGAAAAAGGAGCTATGTCTGAAGCAAGAATGGTAGGCATTGAAAACAAAAGAAACAATTTCTTTTTGAATGTAATAAAGTCTAAATCTTGATTAAGTAGTTGAGAGCGGTATTTTCTATTTTGGGTTTTTATAAAACTATCGAAATAGAATTTTGAAAAAGAAAGCAATGCCATCTCTAGATCATCTTTTTCAAAATGACTTAGATAAGAATATACATCGCCTACTTTAAATACATCTTGCTGAACAAGCTCTGTAGTCGCAACCGAAACTTTGACTTCATGCGTATGGCCAGAAAAAGAAACAGGTATGGCAAGCAATAGAAAACCTAAAAGCCATTTATGTAGTTTCATTTTATGCATCTTTAAAGGTAAGGAATTTCGGTTTTGTAGCAAAATACACGGTTTGTTAAGGCGCACCTTATCACTTCAAACTTGAAGTAAATCAATTTAGTTGTGAATCCAACATTCTTTCTTAGAAAAAACTGGTAGCTACTGGTAGCTTTTTTATGGTTTATAACTGTAGATTAGCCAAAAATAATAATAACTAACACTTAATATTTATTTAACCCCTAACATAAATTAAAATATTATATGAAAAAGAATTACCTACTATTGCTGTTTTTAGTACCCCTTATTACTTTTGCAGAACACTACAACTCGGCTTTTGTACCTCCAGTAGCCGAGTTTTCTGCAAGCACCAATACGGCATGTGCGGATCAAACAGTTACATTTACAGATCAATCCACGGAAATGCCTACTAGTTGGGCTTGGAGTTTCTCTCCTACGACTATAACATACCAAAATGGTACAGATGGAACTTCTCAAAACCCTCAAGTGAGTTTTGATGCCATTGGAGAATATACAGTGACTCTAATGGCTACCAATAACGATGGTACACATTCCGTATCGAAGACACAATACGTCGTTGGCACGTCTGCTGTTCCATTGATGGAAGATTTTACGACGTCTGCACCTCCGTCCAATTGGCCAATTGTCAATCATGACAGCAACAAGACGTGGGAGGCAATTACTGTTACAGGTAGCGAGGGTAACGATACTCAAGTTCTCTACATGAATAATTACAGCTACAGCGCATCAGGTCAGTTGGATGAGTTGGTCATACCAAGCATGGATTTGGTAGGTGTAGTGAACCCTACATTGTATTTCGATGTTGCCTACGCACAATACAACAATGCAAATGCAGAGCGCTTGTACATAGAGTATTCAACAGATTGCGGAGAGACATTCAACATTACAAGTTATGACAAGGCCAGTTCGGTATTGGCTACCGTGGCAGATCAAACCTCTTCGTGGTCTCCTTCGACAGCGGCAGATTGGAGATCGGAAAGTCTAGATTTGTCAAGTTACGTTAGTTCCCAAACCATTTTAAGGCTCATACAAGTCAACGACTATGGAAACAATTTGTACATAGACAACATAAGAATTGGAGAATCAGGAACACTTGATGTAGAAGAACAGGTAGAAATAGCAGGCAATATCAAGCTATATCCTAATCCGTCCAATGGCAAATTTCAAATTGAAATTGTAGAGGTTCCTAATGACATGAACGTTAAGGTAATGGATGTTCATGGGAGACTTCTGTTAAGCAAGACTATAAACAAATCAAATGGATATAATCAACAAGAGTTAGATTTAACGGCATTTTCTGTTGGAAACTACTTTTTAAATTTCACTTCTGGGAAAAAGAGCTATGTAAAAAAAGTAGTTATCGAATAAGAACATTGTTAGATCCATTTTGCCGTCACCCTTTCGTAATGCATTTTAAATGTGTTTGAGAGGGTGATTTGCATTTTAAGTTCATCTGTTGATTCCAAATCGGTTAATCACCCCATAAAAGTAATAGAAATTTCACTTTATCTTCTATTTAATCACTCTTCAATAATCGGTTAATTTATTCTATATCAATAGGTTGTTGTTTTGAAGATTGTTTTCAGGTGTCCTACGATATGAGAAAAAGGCGAAAATTGATCGAAAATGGCATTTTATGGGGAATTGAAAAAAGGTTTAAACGACTTCAGCAGTACATCAGTCAATTAATATAATTGGCTCTAGGCCTGAAGAGAGATAATTGAGGTAGGGTTGCTGAAACAATAGTTCTTTGCTCGCCAATGATCGAATATAGGATGTATACAACTCGTGTTCTGCTTTGATAATTTCGATTTTCTTTTTATGTTGAAGTATTTTTAGCTTCAATAGCATCAAAGGAGATACACCTTCAATTTTTTGGTAAGTTTCATAAATGGAATTGACACTGCTTTGTTCATTTTGCTCAACCAATGTCGTATAATTCTTAATCGCAATGTTGAGAGCATCTTGATCTAGTCTTTGTCTTTCTTTTAGCTTGTTGGCAAGATACAAGATCTCACTTTCTTCACTTAGTTTCTTGTGGTAGATAGCTCCTTTCTTCTCATTGGAATTTCCAAAAAAAGGCAAGTTGAAACCTAAGCCTATTGAAAAATTCTCATTGAACAGAAAACTGTTTTTTCCACCATATTTGGCTTGAACATAATCTAAAAACTGATTGGATTTAGCAACATTGAGTCGCATCTCGTTTTCTAAAGTATTAAGTTTTAACTTTTGAAGCTTGATAGGTAGATTGTCACTTTCCAAAGAGTCTTTCTGGTTATGATTTAATATGTGTTCAACTTGTAGTAATTGATCATTGTCCAGTTGCAGTGAATCAAGAGATGAACCCAATGATTGTATGATTCTCTTTTTAAGATGATTGTTTTCTTCTTTTATGGTGGAGGTCCTTAATTTGGTGTCAAAAAGATCGTCTTCGGCTTCAATTAAATCTTTGACATCGAAATTGGTGTCATAAACCCTTTCACCTAGTAAAAATAATTTATCATTTAATTGGTCTTGTTTTTCTTCAAAAAGAGTGATCATTCTTTCATTGAAAATCAAATCGATGATTAAATAATACCTTTTCTCCAATTCGAGATTGATTTGAATTTGATTTTCAATTTCAATTTCCTTCAATCTGTTTTTATTGATCTGGTTGTGACTAGAAATCGCTCTTACGCTATTAGGGCTAATTCGAATGGTATATTCTTGCCTTTTTAGTAAAAGATCTCTGGATTCTGTTCTAAATTCAACATTTTCAATCAATGGCATGTTAAAATTGGTATTACTTAAAAGAGCAGTTCTGTCTTCATTGAAAAGGACTTGACTGGTTTTAAATGAACTTTTTAGAATGTCTGAGGTTGAGACGCTATTTTGTGCTCTTGATACTTGCATTTGGATGCTAAACAGACAAATAAATAAGAAAGGCATTAATTGCTTTGGTATGTTGAATAGCTTTTTGTTCATATGAACCTCTATGTTATTGCTTGAGAATTAGTATTACTTTTTCTTTTTGAAGAAATGGGTTTTCGGGAGGAATTTCAATAATGATTTCTCTTCCAAAAGTTTTCAATTCTTTTATTTTTCTAATCCTTGGAGGAATTTCAACAATTCGTGAGCCTAGATTTTTAACGACCCCCATCTTTTGAATGTTGGGGCGTGAACTAGAAAACACATCTATGGAATCGCTGATGTTTACTTTTAAAATAAGATCCTCATGTATATAGCCTATAACCAACGTTGGGCGTTCTTCATAAAATGTAACCAATGGATTGAAGGAAGGTATTTTTTCATCTTCTTTGCAATGTACATTCCCTATGAGCCCGTCTGAAGGAGCGTAAATGGTTTGTTTTTCAAGCTTTGTATTAAAATGCTTCAATTCGTCTTCTAGAATTCTTATTCTAGACAATAGGGGATTGTTGCTGGCAAAACGTTCACTTTTCAGATTGTTCAACTCTGTAGTGATAATTTTTTTGGTATTTGTCAATTCATCATTGAGTGCTTTTATTTTTAGGTGAGTTGGGTTTTTTAGAGTACCTTTTTCTTTGTTGGAAATGCTTTTAACTTGCTCTACCAGCTGTTTGTTTTTTTCCAATTCGGCGTTGAGTTGATCTATTTCGTATTGAATTTGCATGGTTTTATTGGCCAACTCTATGGTATATTGGCTAATTCTCCAATCAAGATCCGTTTTCCATAGATTGTATTTCGTTTGCAATTCTTCAATGCTATAAGTGGCATTGCTTATTTTTATGGGCAAACTAGAAGAAACAACATCTAATAGAATATCCCCTTTTTTTACTTTCTGTCCAGTGGTTATGTGAATTTTATTGACCTCTATGGGGGTTTCCATATTGATTTCTGTCTCTTTGTTTTCGGCAAAACCATAAAAAGTAACAGAATTGTCCAATTTCATAAATATGGAAATGGCTAACAGAATGAAAAGTAGAAATGCAACAATATAGATGAGGTTAAATTTTTTCATAGCCATCATTAAAGTTAATCTTCACGTTAAATACACCTTCTGTGCCAGATAATTCGTTTACTAATTTCTTCGCTGTTTCTTGATTGCTTATTTTAATTTTATATTCAAAAGAAACAGCTTTAGCTTCAATAGACTCTTTGTTTTTTCTTTTTTTATTTACCCCATACCTGATTAAACTAACCTTGATGCAATGATTGTTTATTATTTGATCGATTTGATCTTTTTCAGTTGTAGTAAAACCTGTTTGATCTGGAATTTCAAAACGTAAGATTCCAACTATACTGGTAATGTTGCTTATCGTTGAAAAATGTATGAGAATCACTACCAGACAAAAACCAACCGTACCAACAACACCAATAATCAATCCATATACACCACATGCTATGCCTACAGAGATCGAAGCGAACATGAAAACCATATTCCTAGGATTGCGTAGGGTCGTTCTAAATCTAATGATTGCCAATGCGCCCAACAATCCAAGTCCTCTAGCTAAACTATCTCCAATGGCCTGCATTACAGTTGCAACAGGAATGGAAATTAATATTAATGATTGTATGAAATACCTTGGGCTTTCTAGTTCTCTAACAGTTTTTTGATAGGTGAATGCAATCAATGAAGATAAAACAAAAGAAACCAATGCAATGATTATTACATTGGTTAAACTATATCCTTCTAAATTATTTGAAAGACTTGAGAAATCAAACATATATTATGAAGTTATTCTATTACCAACCTTTCAACTTGAACAGCAGATTGTTCGGCATTAGTGATTTTAATAAGATATACTCCAGATTTCATTGTTCCTCTTTGAAGTGTGAAAATATTTGAATCATTGGTTTTCAATTGAACTATTTCCCTGCCAAGAATATCATATATAGCTAATTTTACAGGTGAAATGCTATTGTTTACCATAATGGTAGTTTCATCACTCATGGGATTTGGAAAAATGGACACTCCCATTTCTATGTTGTTGATGTCATTAACACTTAAAGTACAATTTGAATTTGCAGCTCCAGGTGTTCCATGTTCAGCTTCCGCAGAACATGCCTGCCAATTTTCTGGAAGAGCATTGTCTAAATCCGGATTGATTAGTTCAAGGGAAGGACCATTCCCATCCGCCTCAGTTGGCCAAGGATCCTCATCGTCGTATTCGACGGAATCGACCAAATTACCATTGTTGTCGTACAAGCGAATTAGCTCTCCACCACCACTAAGACCAAAATCAAATTCACCAATTACTGGACTTACTCCTGGAAACAAAGTTTGAAAATCTGCCAAACTTCTGGCAAGTACCAGGTAAGTGTCTGGAGCAATGGTGGTGCCATCCGGTATTGCAAATGTATTGTCATCATCATCGTCCTTGAAAACCCAGTTGGATAAATCAATCGTTGAAGAACCATTGTTGTATAGCTCCACCCAATCCTTTATTTCAAAATCTGGTGCGTCCTTGTAGTTAATTTCATTAATGACTATGTCATTGCTTCCTGCTGGTGCAAATACCGCCTTGATGTTGTCACTTTGGGTAAGCAACAAGTCGATGTCGAGAAGGGCATTGTCGGATATTGTATGGTTGTCTATCTCCCAATGATCAAAAACATAACTTGGATTGCTTTGAATCGCTTTTATCAACATGTTCACACCTCCATGATATTGACCAGTCCATGGATAATCGTCGTTGTCTATTGTTATCGAATTGAATTTGATTTGCCCAGCATTGGCAGGTTCTACGTCCAAGGTTACATCATATGGTCCTGTGAGGTCGTAGCATTCGTTCAATCCATCAGGCAAGTATACGTTCCTATCCGAAATGAAATCTTTTATTTTTTGAACATTTCCAGCCCATTGATTCATATTTCCTCCCCATCTGGCAAAATGTTGAGGCATTTCAGGGATCAACGAATTTTCAATTCCCTCTAAAACGCTGATCATTTCTTCTTCAGCCAAAGCAGTATTCATGAGATCCATGTAACGCGTAATGTAGTATTGCCTGAATTCCTCGTTTTCCAAAAGTTTATTCAGCAAGACAATGTGTTCCTCAGGATCTAAATCAATTCCTTCAGGGTAACAAGGGTCTGCATCGGCATTTTCATTTGGAACATTGGTGTAATTGATGTAGTGGTTAAAAGTAGCATCTTCATCCCATAGGACATATCCCCATTTTTTGTGTTCCCCATCTTCATCCAAGCCTCTCCACCAAGACGTGTTCCAATTAATCCAATCTGTACAAACAACATACGAATTGATTAAAACATAATCCACAAGACTTGTGACGTCTATTTCATTTGTTACATGTTCATAATGGGTTTGGTCGGATAAGTCATTGTTTAGAGCGTAGTCATGAATGGTATTCCAGTCCGTAATGGCTTGCTCTCCTCCATATTGAGCCCAAGTTCCCCCCCAGTTCATTATGTATTGAGTGTTGTATTTGTCTTGATCGTAATAGAAGTTCGTGTAATCGGAATCACTTACTTTTTCTCGAATGGAATAGACGCCCCAATATTGACCATTTGCGTAAAGCACCGTTCTATCTCCTTTTCTCATGTCTACATTGAGATTGTTTTTATTTGCCAGTTTGTGAATAAAGACATCTCTCATGTGCGCGCTGCTGTCAATCCCCGGATAATTGTCATCTCCAGAGGCCCTAATGATTATTTTTTGATATTTTTTTCTTTCCGACAAACTCAATAATTTTTCATTGATGGCGTCATGATACCCCATTTCGTCACGTGCAATGTAATCAAGGCTTCTCTGGTCGAATTGCCAAGAGTCTTGTCCATGCTTGTTAAACTCTCCATAACCATGATCTTTTCTTTCTCCACTGGCATCGAAATACTCAATGGTACCGTGTGGTCTTAGATCTATGGAACCGTTCAGTAGTGTTGTCAATTCGTCTGCAGAAGTGGATAAAACGGGCAATGAGTGATCTTCATTAATGAAATAGGTGCCAAAATTGATGAAACTTGGTAAGATTTCAGAATTTGTTGAAACTACTATTGCCTTTAGTATTTGGGTATTGTTTATTGTAAGTGGATTCGTGTAGGTCGGATTCGCTGAGCTAGGGGGATAGCCATTTGTGGTATAATGAATTGACGAGTTGGGTTCGTTCGTTGAGATTTCAAGTGTCTGTGCACCATCATAAAACCCGGCATCAATACTCATTTCAGGAGTTTCAGCATAGGCTGTGTAATTGGAACCGGAATTGGCATTTCCTAGAGTAGGACTTGTAAATATCTTCCAAGTCGAAGACCCATTTGGAAATCTTCCCATAGAATGTTCCAATTGTGTTTTTTGTAATTCTATATCGTTTATAATTGTACCGTCTGTGTCAGAAAAAACAAGATGTTCTGGATTGCTTTTGGTTTGTTTCAATTTGAAATTAGTGTGGTAATTGCCATCAAAAGATTCATTTCGACCAGAACACCAAAAAACCAGATACCCATTGGCAGATATGGAGGTTCCATTTGGAATCATCCATTTTGTGGGTTCATCTGCCGAGTCACTCAAATAATATCCAGATAAATCCACATCGGAATCACTGGTGTTGAATAATTCTATCCAATCTTCTTCTTTGTCGTAATTATCCAGATAACCGGTTAAATTCGATGCAGAATATTCATTAATGATTACTTGTCCCATTAAAGGGCTAAACAATAATAGTAGAACAATGGTAATAATAATTTTTTGTTTCATAATGGTTGACTTTATAAACGCGTTGTTAATTTCTCATTAGCGGAAGTTTAGTTTTAAGTTGAGTGCATTGTAACTTGGTGTTTTATCACTCTGTTTTTTTTGAATCACAGTTCGGATGTCTCAATGAATTGTCGCTTTTCCTTGCTTTGTCTGCCAGATATTCTTTAATTATTTTTAAGTCTCTATGAAATATGAATAAAATTCATTTAATGTCTTAAAAAAATAAATACTTTGTATTGTATAGGGTTTTTTATTGATTTAATTTATGTTAAAAAACGATTTATCATACATATATGACAGTTGAGTTGTGCAATACCCTAATTGAAAAGATGAAAAAATACTAAACTCGTGATATTTAGTGGTCTTAAAAACTGGGGATTATGCACTTTAGCGTACATTGCTTTTACTTTTAAAAAACTTTATTTTTGTTTAGAGAGAATAAAGATTAAATGGACATAGTGTTTCTCGTTAGACTGTTCATATGGTTAGGAGTACAAAATATAGTTACCCCTTTTTAAAGGAGGTATTCAGATACGATGACGTTGTTTGGTAGTGCATTTGTCTGGATTGAGTTTGTCAATGTTGAAAAAGAAATAACCTATAAGGATTGTGCTCATATGCATTTGGAAGTATGTGCCTTCTCAAAAAGTTGGTGATTTTGTCAAGAGGATGAAGAGAAAAAAATCAGCAAGAATTTCCTGAATAACAAAAGAGATGTTGGGTAGATGTTTAGGGGAATAGGATATGGTTGTTGGAGTACAGGTAATAGTATTGATGCAACGGGTATCTGGAACATCATCGAAGACCAGATGAGGTAATGCAATGAATTTCATGCTTGAGAGAAAACCTTTGGATAACTTTAAGCTCATAGAGGTTTCATTTTACCTTATCTATGCTCAATAGAAACCCAATACCTGGAAAGCTGTCTGTTTTTCCAAAATAATATTCTATTTTTGCAGTAATGCAAAACATATTACAAAAGCACATTGTAACGGAAGCCATACCACAGGTTTTAGAGCTTTTAGAACACGATGAATTAACGATCCTGGTAAAAAGAGAACGTAAGACGAGACATGGGGATTATAGAAAATTACCCAATGGGAAACACCAAATAACAGTAAATGGAAATTTAAACGAGTATCGTTTTTTAATAACACTAATTCACGAAATAGCACATTTCGAGGCATACAAAGCCTTTGGGAAATATATAAAACCTCATGGGGTAGAGTGGAAACGAACGTTTCAGCATTTGATGTTGCCATTTTTAAACCTCAATATATTTCCATCTAACTTGTTGCCGTTGTTGGCTAATCACTTTAAAAACCCAAAAGCATCGAGTGATACGGATGTCTCACTAGCTTTGGCATTGAAACAATTTGACGAACCCAATGACAAAACCTATGTTTTCGAGATTCCTCCAGGAAGTACTTTTCAAATATATAATGGTAGACAGTTCAAAAAAGGGAAAAAACGCACAAAACGCTTTGAATGTGTTGAAATTAATACAGGAAAAGTGTATCTTTTTAACCCCAATGCTGAGGTTGAATTGATACCTTCAGAGGAGAGCATCTCATAAGTTGAGTGTGAATCTTAGTTGTTAAGGTGTAATGTATTGAATGTGAGGGGTAAAAAGAATTTAGAAGGGTTCTATTGAATTTATTTCAAAAGTGATCAAAAAGGTAGGAATAGCAAGTATGAATAAAAATTATTATGCAATATTAATGGCTGGAGGTGTTGGTTCTCGATTTTGGCCAGTAAGCACGCAAGAGTTTCCAAAACAGTTTCACGACATGTTGGGAACAGGGGATACGCTCATTCAAAAAACGTTTAATCGCTTGACAGAAATCATTCCGAAGGAAAACATTTTCATTCTTACCAACGAGTGTTATAACGATTTGATTTTGGAGCAATTGCCTGAGGTTACCAAAAGACAGGTGGTCTTGGAACCAGCAATGCGCAATACGGCACCTTGCATCCTATATGCATCGTTGAAGATTCAAAAAGAAAACCCAGACGCGGTAATGATTGTGGCGCCAAGCGATCATTGGATAGAAGATGAGAGTGCATTCACTTCTAATGTAAAAGAAGCTTTTGGTTTTTGTGCCAATAACAATGCTTTGATGACCTTGGGAATTACACCTACTTTCCCAAACACTGGCTATGGCTATATTGAATATGATACAGGTTCAAAAGAGAGCATAAAGCCAGTAAGCCAATTCAGAGAGAAGCCGGATTATGAAACAGCCAAGGATTTCATAGCAAAAGGGAATTTCTTATGGAATGCAGGCATTTTCATGTGGAATGTGAAAACCGTCGTAGATGCATTTAAAGCCAATCAACCACAATTGTACGAATTGTTCGAAAACGGAATTCCTGTTTACAATACCGACTTCGAAGACGACTTCATAAGAGACAATTATGGAAAAGCAGAAAACATATCGGTAGATTATGCCATAATGGAAAAGTCCAACAATGTATACGTATTGCCAGCAATTTTCGACTGGAATGATTTGGGAACTTGGGGAAGCCTATATGACAAGTTGGATAAAGACGACAATGACAACGCCGTTGTAAATGCAAGAACGTTGACCGAAGATGCCAGTGGGAACATGATTCGAACAAAAGGAAACAAAGTTGTCGTGGTAGATGGTCTGAAAGATTACATCATAGTGGATAAAGATGAGGTGTTACTCATTTATCCGAAAACAAAAGAACAAGACATAAAAAAAGTGCTTCAAAGTGTAAAAAAGAACTTTGGAGATCATTTAGGATAAATTATCAAAGAGACATTTCGAATGGTTTTGATGAGAATAAAGAAATTTTCAAAACAATTCGAATAGACGAAGCCAACTATAAGATCATGGAAGAAAATAAATTCAACTTTTCTGAAGAAGAAGCAAAGAAGGAAGATGCAGTCAAACAATCCAAAGAAGCAGTCAAACAAGATGCGAAAGGACTTTTTGAAAGCGGAAAACACTTTGTGAAAGAAATTTTCGATTTTAGAGACGATACGGATCGAGATGCTACAATTACTGCAATAAAAAATGACATTCCTTTGAAAGGAGCTACTGTTTGGATTTTAATCTTTGCCATTTTCGTTGCATCGATCGGTTTAAATCTAAGTTCGACGGCAGTGGTGATCGGGGCGATGTTGATTTCTCCATTGATGGGACCGATTCTTGGAGTGGGTATGTCGTTGGCCATAAATGACATAGATACGTTGAAGAGCTCTTTCATAAACCTGTTTGTAATGGTTTTTTTAAGTGTATTGACTGCGTACTTGTATTTTAGAATATCACCTTTGACCGAGCTCACACCAGAGCTGGAAGCCAGAACATCGCCTAACATACTAGACGTGTTCATTGCCATTTTTGGTGGATTGGCACTTATCGTGGCTCGAACGAAAAGGGGGACTATCGCCTCAGTTATCTTCGGGGTGGCAATAGCCACGGCATTGATGCCTCCATTATGTACTGCAGGCTATGGCTTGGCAGTATGGAACATCGAATATTTTTTGGGGGCGATGTATTTATTTACCATCAATACCATTTTCATAGCTTTGGCCACCTTTGTCGTGTTGAAGGTGTTGCGTTTTCCCATGCTTAAATATGCGAATTCCAAAAAGCGCAAGCGTATAGCCCAAATAGCAGCATTCTTTGGAGTAATAGCCATGATACCGGCAATACTGACGTTTATAACGTTGTTGAAGGAGACAGGAATAAATAGCGATTATAAAAACTTTCTGAAAAACGAAATAGAAATCAATGACAACCTTTGGTTGCAGGATGAAAACATAAAGATAGCCCAGAATAAGATAACATTGAGATTCAATGGGGAAATCAGTAACGTGACGAGGACAGATTTAAAGAACGAATTGCAGAGTTATGAAAACATCAAAGAGTTCAACTTGGAGATACATGACAACGGGCGAAGTGCAGAAAAACTGTCTAATTCCCTAGACAGAGCTTATGAAGATTTGGATAAAAAGGAGAACATCATTTCTGGGTTGCAAAAAGAAATTGAAGGTTTGAAGTTGGAAATTGAAAGCATTCAAAATAAAAGAGGGAACATCGACTTTTCTGCGATAGCGAAAGATGCAAAGATAAGGTATAAGGAGTTGGAGTATTTTGGTTATGCCAGAATGTTGGAATCTAAAGACTTTATAAAAATAGATACTATTCCCGTAGTACATTTAAAATGGAATAAATCGATTAATGATAGCATTAAGACTGCTAAGGAAAAAGAGTTGAATGGATGGTTGAGGCAGGAACTAAAAGTCAAAAACATTATTGTAAAACGTGACTAGTTCGGTTTTATGCACCTATTGTAACTGTCATTGTTGGAGAAAGAATGTTAATGTCTTGATGAATGCATTAAAATATTAAAAGGGGAAACTATTTGTTTTCCTCCAAATACATCTTGCGTACCTTCTTAAATAGATTTGAAGAATAAACGAAATCCGTAACGACTTCGTTATCAGTTTTGAAAATGGTTTCTTTCGAGCCTTCCCAAGCTTTCAGACCTTCTTTCAAGAATACGATTTTTTGTCCAATCTCCATGACAGAGTTCATGTCGTGAGAGTTGATTACAGTGGTGATGTCGTATTCATCCGTTATTTCTTGAATTAGATTGTCTATGACAATTGCGGTCTTTGGATCCAAACCAGAATTGGGTTCGTCACAAAACAAATATTTGGGATTGTTTACAATGGCTCTGGCAATGGCAACACGTTTTTGCATACCACCAGAAGCTTCGCTAGGCATTTTGTTATGGGCATCAGGCAAATTAACACGCTTCAAGACAAAGTCTGCTCTGTCCATCATTTCACTTTTGTTTTGTTTGGTAAACATTTGCAAAGGAAACATTACATTTTCTGCAATGGTCATGGAATCGAAAAGCGCGCTGCCTTGAAATACCATCCCTATGTCCGCTCTTAAATCACGTTTTTTATCTTCTGTAAGCTGAGCGAATATTTTTCCGTCATAGGATATGCTACCTTGTTCATAATCAAACAAACCCAATAGACATTTTAAGAATACCGTTTTTCCAGAACCACTTTGACCAATTATGAGGTTGGTCTTGCCTTTTTCAAAAGTGGTTGTAATTCCTTTCAAGATATGAGCATCACCAAACGATTTCTGTAAATCTTTAACTTCAATCATTAGCTTAATAACATTTGGGTTAATATGTAATTTAAAAGGATGATAATGACACTGGTCCAGACAAATGAGGTCGTGCTGGCCTTTCCAACTTCCAAAGCACCTCCTTTCATGTAATAACCATGAAAAGAAGGGACAGTTGCCAATACGAATGCAAATAGGAATGTTTTTATAAAAGCGTAGACAATATGAAAGGGGGTAAAGTCAGTTTGTATTCCAAGGATATAATCATCCAATGAGGCATAACCTCCAAAAATACAAGCAGCCAAACCTCCTATGATACCTAAGAACATTGCAATTGAGATGACGAATGGATACAATGTGAGTGCAATGAATTTTGGAAAGATCAAATAATTCAAGGAATTGATCCCCATAACCTCCAAAGCATCTATTTGCTCAGTTACTCGCATGGTGCCTATGCTGGATGTAATGAAGGAACCAACTTTTCCTGCCATGATTATGGACATGAAAGTAGGTGCGAATTCCAAAACTATGGACTGTCTAGTGGCAAAACCCACCAAGTATTTTGGGATTAGCGGATTGTCTATGTTTAAAGCAGTTTGTATGGTTACAACACCTCCAACAAAGAAGGCTATGAAAGAAACAATACCCAAAGAGCCAATGATGAGATCATCTATGTCCTTTAAAATAAGCTGTTTCATTACAGGCCATTTTGTTGGTTTGCGAAACATCTCGACAACCATTAAAAAATATACACCAATATTATGTAGGTACTGCATAAGATAATTTGTTGTTGCTAAAGTATAAAAATCCATTGACGTATTTAACTATTAATTTTAAATTAAGATAAGTTTAAAATGTATTTTTGACATCTGAAATAAAACCGATAGAATATGAGATTTCTTTTGAGCGCAATGTCAATATTGTTATTCCTAAACTGTAAAGCACAAAATGAAGTAGTGGAAACAAGTGTGAAAGTAACGACTAATCCAACAAGTGAAAAAACTAAATTGGTAGTTGGAATCGTGGTGGATCAAATGAGATATGATTATCTAACGCGTTTTTACGACAAGTATTCGGATGGAGGGTTTAGAAGAATGATGAAGGAAGGTTTTAATTGTAAAAACAATCATTATAACTACATACCAACATACACAGGCCCAGGACACGCTTCCATTTATACTGGCACGACTCCCAAATACCATGGCGTGATAGCAAATGATTGGTATGACAAAACAGTGAAGTCGTATGTGTATTGTGCCGGAGATACCGCTGTGCAATCTGTGGGTACACAATCTACAGCAGGACAGATGTCCCCTCACAGAATGCAAACAACGACTTTTGGAGATGAGAATAGGTTGTTTACACAATTTCAAGGGAAAACAATTGGGATTTCCATAAAGGATAGAGGTGCCATATTGCCAGCGGGGCATACTGCAAATGGAGCATATTGGTTCAATGGCAAAGATGAAGGAAACTTCATTACCAGTACATTTTATATGAATGACTTACCAAAATGGGTTAGTAGCTTCAATGCATCCAAAGTGGCAGAAGATTACTTGAGAGTATGGAACACCTTGTATGATATTGAAACATACACGGAAAGTGGAAGTGATTTGAATAGTTTCGAAGGAGGGTTCAAAGGTAAAAAAACAGCAACGTTTCCTTATGATTTAAAGTCATTGAAAGTGCAAAATGGAGGGTTTGACATTTTAAAGGCAACACCATATGGAAATAGTATCGTAGCAGATTTTGCCATTGCAGCCATAGATGGAGAGGAGTTGGGGAAGGACACTGTAACAGATGTTCTAACGGTAAGTTTTTCCAGTACGGATTATGTAGGCCATAATTTTGGAGTGAACTCAAAAGAAGTCCAAGATACCTATTTGCGTTTGGATAAGGATTTGGAGCGTTTGTTCAATGCATTGGATGCCAAGGTAGGAAAAGAGGAGTATACCGTATTCCTTACATCGGATCATGGAGCTGTTGAGGTACCTGCATACTTGCAGAGTGTGAAAATACCGTCGGGTTATTTCGATTCGCGAGATTTTAAAGAGAAATTGAATGTGTTCATATCGAAACGTTTCAAGGCTTCTGATTTAGTTGAAAACGTAAGCAACAACCAAATCTTTTTAAACAAGGAACGTTTGGCATCGTTGAACCTGGATTTGTATGCAGTACAAAGTGTTGTGGTTAATGAACTGATTGGTTATGAGGGAATTGATAAGGTGTATGCGGCAGAAACAATGCAGAAAGCGTCCTTTACAACCGGTATCGAGGTATTGCTACAGAATGGTTACAACCAAAAACGATCTGGAGATGTCATAACGGTCAAGTCTCCCGCGGTAATTAGTTATGGTAGAACAGGTTCTACACACGGTTCAGGTTTAAATTACGATACGCATGTGCCATTGTTGTTTTTTGGAAAAGGAATAGCCAAAGGGAGCACGTTTACCAAAACGGAGATCACGGACATAGCACCTACCATGTCTGCTCTTTTGGGTATAGGTTTCCCAAATGGAGCTACAGGTAAGCCTTTGGAGTTTGTCTTGGATTGATGATTTAGAGTAAAAATTCAAATATGAAAAATAAGGTTTCTGTAATGGAGATGTTGCATCCATCTGTCATTAAACCTCAATGAGAATGGCAATTTAAGGATATTGTAAATGTTGGTTTTTAATTGGTTGATTCTGATCTATTGTTTCTTTATGTACTTGAGATTTGCTCAGGGGTAAAATAAATTAGAGATTCGTATTCCCGAATTAGTTTGAAAAAGGGATATTTCTCATGCTATTTTCTGTTGGAGCATATTTTTATTCCTCCAGCCGATTTAACTTGACTTTTCCATTCTCTATTTTCAATTTCAAACTTTTGTCTTTAAGATCTCCTTTTTCAATGTCGGCTCCAGCTAGGCAGATTCGGTTGGGGAAATGTTGTTTGGATAATTTATAAAAGGACATTGTCAACCAATCCGCTAAAATCATTCCATCTTTTTCTTCGCATTTGATTCCATTTAGATCAAACAATTCTTTTATGTCTTGTTCTGTCGTTTTACTATCGTAATTGCATCGAATTATCTTTTCAAGGTACAATTTGTTGTCTTCTATTTTCCAAACTGCGCGATAACCTCTCCAACAAGATGTGCTTGGTGCAGTCCGACGAGTATTGCCAAATGGTCGAGTTGTAAATTTTAAATTTTCCAAAGGAAATGTTTTCAAATGGAAGGTGTCCTTCTCAACGATTAATAAATCCGTTTGTTGTTGAGTGGCAAAGATTCGGGTAATACAAGCTAAAAAAAATAATAGCGACAATGTATGTTTCATTCTTTATGTCTTATTTTATGTAATTGTCTATGGTTCTATTTTTTCTATGGAAAATATTGAAATGCAATAATCGCTTTCAATAGATTAGACTTCTCGAAAATAGTCTATTTCTTTTTGTCAAAAAAAAAAGAATGAGTAAACTATGCTTTTGATTGAGGGAAAGAGCTTTTTCACGTTAAGCATAAACTTGAATATGCTCATTTTTTGATGTATTGAGACGTCACTAATATATAGTAGATATTGAATTGAAAGTGGTTAAGTCGGTATCTTTATCATTTCCTGTATAGGAAGTAATTGTCTACCAATTCGATGTATGTTTCCTTGGCTTCATCTTCGGAAATGTGCTGTATTTGAAACAGTGCATTGGTTTTAAATGCGTTGATTATGGGTGTTCTACTACTTGGCCTTTCGTAGTTGTTCGTAGCTTTTTTGTAATAGGCGTATAGCCTTAGAAGGAAATCGGCAGGAAAAGGTTCGGTATGATCGTTAATACGTTCTACCGCGTCATTGAATGCTATTTCTAATTCTTCTGGAGTCATTATTATTTTTGAGCGATAATACTCTCACCTCCGCGTACCTTATCGTTCAGTTTTACTTTGATGTTGCTATCTAAAGGTAAATATAAATCTACTCTCGAACCAAATTTTATGAATCCAGAATCGTTACCTTGTATCACGTCTTGATCTGTTTCGGCATAGTTGACGATGCGTTTGGCCAAAGCTCCTGCGATTTGCCTGAACAATATCTTGCCAAAGCTATCATTTTCTACGACTACCGTAGTGCGTTCGTTTTCTGTACTGGCCTTAGGATGCCAAGCGACCAAATATTTGCCTGGATGATATTTGCTGTAAGCTACCTTTCCTCCAATGGGATAACGCGTTACGTGAACATTTATGGGAGACATGAATACACTTACTTGCAGGCGCTTTTCCTTGAAGAATTCAGGTTCGTAAACCTCTTCGATGACAACTACTTTTCCGTCTACCGGAGAAACGACGGTGTTTTCATCCAAGGCAGTATTTCTCTTTGGGTTTCTAAAAAATTGTAGGATGAGTATCAGGAATACTGCCAACGTGGTAAACAACAAATATTGTAACCAGACGATGTCCACAAATTTATCGACTATTATAAATAAAGCGATAATAACTATAAATGTTATTGTAATTATCTTATAACCTTCTTTATGAAACATATTGTAAAATTCTTAAGAATAAATAAATAAATGGTGCTGCAAAAATAATACTATCGAAACGATCCAACAAGCCTCCATGGCCTGGCATTATGTTTCCACTATCCTTAACATTGGCTTGGCGTTTGAATTTTGACTCTATCAAGTCTCCAATGGTTCCTATGACACTGACTATGACACTTAGGATAAGCCAATTGTTAAAATCTAACGTTTTTGTAAAGTTAGCAATAAAATAACTAGCAATGCATGCAAAAAGCAAACCGCCTAGGAAGCCCTCCACAGTTTTCTTGGGGGAAATGCGAGGGAACAATTTTTGCTTCCCAAAAGATTTTCCTACCAAATAGGCAAAAGTGTCGTTAACCCAGACCAATACAAAGGACCCCAACAATATTTTGGGACTAAACACGTCTTTATGGTTCGCTATGAGTATTAAAAATACGAAGGCGCTTGACAAGTAAAATGTGGTGAGTATGAAACGCTTGGATTCAAATAAGGGGATCGTCTTTTCCGAAAACAGATCCTTTATTAGAAAAAGCTGTACAAATATGGTGATGACTCCTAGTATTCTTGTGGCTTCATCCAAACCAACTGTAGAATTCATCAATGTTTGCCAATAGCCAAATATGAAGTATAGTATGGTGAACACTATATAAGGAATCGCACTTTTTAATTCAATGAGTTTCATGAATTCCTTAAGGCAGATAATACCAAACAAGAAAAAGAGAATTAAAAAAGTATGCTCATTGTACAATGATCCAATAAGCAGTACGATATAAAGTAAACCTGAAAGTGTTCTGGTAAGTGTTTCCTTCATTTATTTGTTATAAATCTTCTAAAAGCAACAAATATAAGTTTTTTGAAGGACTACCATAACTTAAAAAGTCTTTTTCGTCAGCCTGTTTAAAGTGTTTGATAGTTGTTATGTTAGTTGGTATCTTTTGAGCGTTCTTGGATTTTATTTCACGTAAACCTTCTCCTATGTTCGTGACAATTTGGCTTGTAGTGGCAAAGACGATGAGGTGACTCGGGAACTCATTTAATTTTTTTTCTGCTATTTGATTGGATGAAATCAAAAGGGAACCATCATCAGCAATTAGGTTTTCGCAAGTAGTTATGAAATAGTTGGCTTCATTTAACCCTCCAATTTTAAGATTGCAAGATTTGAAACGTTCCTTTAGATTGTCGTCATAGAAAAAAACGGGTTTTTCTTCCCAGTCGTTTTCTTTTAAAATAAGGAAGAGATTATCGAAGACTTCATCTAAATTTTCGCAATACAAAAACTTGCCGCCATTAGTTTTGAAGTTTATGGTGAAACTTTCATCTATTGGCAATTTAACTTGAGGCATGTACTTTCCTCGCTCATTAGATTTTATTTCCTCTTTCTCTTTTTCAGATTTAGAGCGAAAAATATTCCTAAACAGGCTCATTTAAATTATTGCTATTATCAACTAGATTCTTAAGGATTATATCAAATATAAAAAATCTTAAACGAACTAAAGAGTTAATTTAAGATTTTTAAGATTTGCTTAACTATTTGGAGTGAGTTTTTACTCTTCTTCTTCGGCGGCAAGAAGGTCTTTTTTAAAGGCTCTCTTTCCAAATATCTTTTCAAGGTTGTCTTTGAAAATGACTTCTTTTTCCAAGAGCACTTCTGCCAATTCAGTTAATTTGTCCTTATTGTTTTCCAAAAGATCTACAGCACGTTGATACTGTTTTTCTATGATGTCCGATATCTCTTTGTCTATGAGTTCTGCAGTTTTCTCACTGTACGGTTTGGAGAACCCATACTCATTTTGTCCAGAGGAATCATAATAGGTCAAGTTTCCTACCTTGTCACTCAAGCCATAGACGGTAACCATTGCTCTTGCTTGTTTTGTGACTTTTTCCAAATCACTCAAGGCTCCTGTGGAAATCTTGTCGAATATTACTCTTTCGGCAGCACGTCCTCCAAGGGCGGCACACATTTCGTCCAACATTTGTTCCGGTCTAACGATCAAGCGTTCCTCTGGTAGATACCAAGCAGCTCCAAGGGATTGACCACGTGGTACGATGGTAACCTTTACTAGTGGAGCAGCATGTTCCAACATCCAACTTACAGTGGCATGACCAGCTTCGTGGAATGCGACTGCTTTTTTCTCGTCTGGCGTAATTATTTTGTTCTTCTTTTCCAATCCACCGACTATTCTGTCTACAGCGTCCAAGAAATCTTGCTTGTCTACTGCTTTTTTACCGTTTCTGGCAGCTATCAACGCTGCTTCGTTACAAACATTGGCTATGTCTGCTCCAGAGAAACCTGGTGTTTGTTTGGATAGAAAGTCTATGTCTAGGCCTTCTGCCTTTTTTAGAGGTCTTAGGTGTACTTCGAAAATTTCTTTGCGTTCTCTCACGTCTGGAAGATCTACGAATATTTGTCTATCGAAACGTCCAGCACGCATAAGAGCCTTGTCTAAAATGTCTGCCCTGTTTGTTGCTGCCAATACGATTACATTGGTGTTGGTACCAAAACCGTCCATTTCCGTCAACAATTGATTTAACGTATTTTCTCGTTCGTCATTGCTTCCTGACATTGCATTTTTGCCTCTAGCACGTCCAATGGCATCAATCTCATCGATAAATATTATGGAAGGCGATTTCTCTTTGGCTTGCTTGAACAAATCTCTAACTCGAGATGCTCCAACTCCAACGAACATTTCCACGAAATCTGAACCAGATAGTGAGAAGAAAGGTACTTTGGCTTCACCTGCAACGGCTTTTGCCAACAATGTCTTTCCTGTTCCAGGAGAACCAACCAAAAGGGCTCCTTTAGGGATTTTTCCACCTAAAGACGTGTATTTTTCTGGGTTTTTCAAGAAGTCCACTATTTCTTGTACTTCTTCTTTGGCTCCTTCCAATCCAGCGACATCTTTAAATGTTGTCTTCACTTCCGTGTTTTGATCGAAAAGCTTAGCTTTGGACTTTCCTATGTTGAAAATCTGACCACCGCCACCGCCACCAGCACCACCAGACATGCGACGCATTATGAAAATCCAAACGCCGATGATCAAAACAAATGGTAGAATGCCTATTATGGTAGCCCAAGGGTTTTCCTCAGTGTCGTAATCCTTGAGGGTAGAAAGGTTTTTGTCTGAAACTATTTTTTCAAACTTATTCTCGAAATTTTGCAAATCTCCAAACTCAAAAGTATAATTGGGAGATTTTTCCGAAGAAAAAGGAAAAGATTTGGATTTGGACTTTTCATGTATTTTCAATTCTTCCGCTTCTGGAGTCAAGTATACTTTTACTTGGTGCGTATTTCGAATGATCTTGATGTTGCTTATCTCGTCCTTTGCCAAATAGTCAAAGAATTTTGAGGAAGTAATCTTATTGCTGTCATCTACGCTTCCACTATTGAAAAATTGAATAGCGATCAATGCTAATATTATACCTCCATAAATCCAGTAAGAATTAAACTTAGGTTTCTTTGGGGCTGTATTTTTCTTATTGTCTGCCATGTAATACGTTTAAAATTTTGATTCTATTAATGTAGTCTTTGCATCTCCCCAAAGGCTTTCAATATCATAATATTCTCTAATGTGTTTTTGAAATACGTGTACTACGACATTTACATAATCCATCAAGACCCATTCGGCATTGTCTTCTCCTTCAATGTGCCAGGGTTTGTCTTTAAGCTCCTTGCTCACTTTTTTCTGAACTGCACTTACAATGGCATTTACTTGTGTGTTCGAAGTTCCTTCACAAATAATAAAGTAGTCGCAAACTGTATTTTCAATTTCTCTTAGATCGAGAAGGTTTATGTCTTTCCCTTTTACATCTTCAATTCCACTTATAATTGTCGTTATAAGCAAGTCTGCATTTGTTTCTTTTTTAATCATTAACTTGATTTAATTTGTGCAAAGTTATTATTTTTTGGTTCTTTATGCTTTAAAAAAATCATAAGATTTCTTTTGTCCAAATTACAGGACGAAGATAACCAATTATTATGCGTATAATCAAACTTGATGCCATCGATTCCACAAATACTTTTTTAAAGGGAATAAGTGGAGGAGATACCTTGTCCGATTACACGGTCGTAGTGGCTGAAAACCAGACGAAAGGAAGGGGGCAAATGGGAACTGTTTGGAATTCGGAAGCCTCCAAAAGCCTTACTTTTAGTGTGTTTAAAGATGTTTCCTTTCTGGAATCCGAGGAGCAATTTTACATTAGTATCGTTACGGCTTTGGCATTGATAAAAACACTTAAGACCTTCCAAGTTGAAAAGTTGAACATAAAGTGGCCTAACGACATTTTGTCAGCTAATGAAAAGATAAGTGGCATTTTAATTGAAAATGTCATAAAACATAGCACATTGACATCCTCGATCATAGGAGTTGGGTTAAATGTGAATCAGAGATTTTTCTATGATTTGCCCAAAGCATCCTCAATGAGGATATTGACAGGAAAAACTTTTGATTTGGATGAAATATTACAGCAATTTCTAACACATTTGGAGTTTTATTTCTTGCTTTTGGAAGCAGAAGAAAAAAGCGTATTGAAAAAGGAGTATGAGTCCTTGTTGTTTAGAAAAAACAAACCTTCAACATTTAAAGACGTTGAAGGCAGTTTGTTTTCTGGTTTTATAAGAGGTGTTTCTCTTTCCGGAAGACTCATCGTTGAATTGGAAGACGAGATTAGGCGGGAATACGACCTCAAAGAAGTTACTTTGTTGTATTAAATGGCTGTTTTCAAGTTCGTAGCCAAGGTTTCGATGAACTTGCTGATGGGTTTTTTTATCATCATGGCCATCATGGCGTTGAATTCGCCTTCAAAAGTCAATTGTACTTCACTAGAAGAATCATCGATTTCTGTTATGTTCCCTGTTAGGGAAAAATCCAACTTCCCACCAGCTGCACCCAAAACGATTTTGTTTGGAGGTGAGGTTTCTTTCTTTTTCAAAATGATTTCCGGCATTCCTTTTAAGGCAAATAAGAATTTGTCGTTATCCAAAACCTCAAATTTGCTGATGTTTTCCGGCATCAAAGTTTCGAAGTTCTTGATGTCGCTCAAGAAGTCGAAAGTATCTTGAGCAGATTTTTGTATTGTTACCTTTGGGGATTCTAAATTCATATGTTTATTTTTAATCGTTCTTAGGAAAGAATGTATCAATTAGTGTTCCAATCACTTGGATTCGCATTCCATTCGGATAGAGATTGCAATTGTTCCTCTGTTATGTAGCTGCTATCCAATGCTTCCTTTAGCAAATTTTCGTAATTGCCTAGCGTATGAAGTGTTATGTTTTCCGTTTCAAAATTGTTGTCGGCAACATCAAAGCCATAAGAAAAGATGGCAACCATGCCTTTAACGTTCACCTTTGCTTCTTTTAGGGCCTTAACGGCATTCAAACTGCTTTTTCCAGTACTTATCAAATCCTCCACCACGACTACATTCTGGCCACTTTCGATAAAACCTTCTATTTGGTTTTGGCGACCATGTTTCTTGGCTTCCGGTCTAACATATACGAATGGCAATCCCAAGTATTCTGCTACGAGCATTCCAATGCCAATGGCACCAGTGGCAACACCAGCAATTACATCTGGTTTTCCGTAGTGTTGTTCTATGAACTTTGCCATCTCCTCTCTTATGTAATTTCTTACAGGAGGAAAGGATAGTACGATGCGGTTGTCGCAGTAAATTGGTGATTTCCAGCCAGAAGCCCAAGTGAAGGGATCTTTAGGTTGTAGTTTTATAGCATTGATTTGTAATAAAACTTTTGCGGTCTGTCTAGCGATGTGTTTGTCAAAAATCATAGATGCAAAAATAAGCATTAATTTATTTTTAAGGTAAACTTGATAAATGAAAAAATAATTTTTTTTAGAGGCATCCCTCTTTGGTATTTTTGTTAGATTTACCAACCTTTAATACTTTAATCTAATTTATGCAGCGCATTTTTGTAAATGACAAGCCTATTATTTTAACCTCCCAGGTTGAAAAGGAAACCGATTTTAAAAACTTCTTGTTAAAAGGTGTTGATATGGATGCGGTTATAAAGACTCTATCCAGCAAAAAGGTAAAATCAGTAAGATTGATCTATCACAGCGAAAAAAAAATGCTTAAAAAGTTTCTTAAGAAACTACCCAATGTGATTGCTGGGGGAGGAAAGGTGTACAATGGAAACAACGATATTCTTTTCATCTACAGAAACAATAAATGGGATTTGCCAAAAGGAAAGATAGAAGGAAACGAATCCATTGAGTCTACAGCGATTAGGGAAGTTGAAGAAGAAACTGGAGTAAAAGGAGTAAGCATTACCAAACCTTTGGAGACGACATACCATCTGTTTAAGAGAAATGGCAAGTTGAAGATTAAAATTACCCATTGGTTTGAAATGAAAACCAACTTTAAAGGAGAATTATGGCCTCAGGAGAATGAAGGGATTACGAAAGTGGAATGGCTTAACACAGAGCAAGTAGTCGAAGCTCTTAAAAATTCCTATGCAAACATCAAACTACTCATCTAGCATTTGTAGCTCTTTTTATTATAGGCTATTTCCTTAGAACCTGAGTTCGATTAATTTTAGGTAAGTTTTTTATAGCAAAAAAGATGGGTTTT
>JAHDHI010000002.1 GCA_020631395.1 Bizionia sp. | reverse complement strand
TTTGCAAAGATCACAATCTTATCTCAATCCTCCCACAACTTTTGAGAATGATCCACAACTTGTCAACAATTGATGTCTCAGCATTGTTAATTCATTTACTTTTCTTGCAAATTGATTAGAAACGGAGTTTTTTTATTCTTAAAAGACTGATTTTAATTGTTTAACGGAATATTTAATCTCTCTATATGAATTTTTTTTTTATTAAAAACATTATATTAGCTAATCTTTTGTTAAAAACCCTTTGCAATAATACTGTATTGACAAAAGATTAAATATCCATTGTAACTGAGCAAGTATGTTTAGTATGCTTGCCTGTATGTATAATTATGTTTTTTAGTGCAAAAGCACTCTCACTATAATTTTATAGCGATACCTTTTTGATGTTGTTATAAAGATGTTGAGTACAATTAATTATAATCAACAAATCTTTACATTATAAAACATACAATTATGAAAATACCTAAAAATCACATTGGTAGCGTTTTTCTCAATTGGATTATTGACGGTAGTATTGCCATCTTAGGAAATTGACTTGGTTAATGACAATCTGAACAATGAAGCTAAACACTCCAAATCCAAATTAACAGCTTCCAGAAATCGGGAAAGAGGAAGGACTCTCCAAGAAAATGGATAGTCTATAAATCTACAAACTAAACTATAAAAGCAGACAATTATGAAAACTCTAAAAATCACATTGCTAGCGTTCTTCTCAATCGGATTGTTGACGGCCGTATTGCCATCTTCAGTAATAGATTCGATTAATTACAATTCTAAAGAAGAGGTAAAGCACGTAAAGTCCAAGTTAACAGATTCTATGTATAGGGCTAAAAGTAATACTCCCCCAGAAAACGGATAACCTATTAAAACAAACAAAACTTAAACTATAAAAAACAAATAATCATGAAAACTCTAAAAATCACATTGCTAGCGTTCTTCTCAATCGGATTGTTGACGGCGGTATTGCCATCATCCGAAGTAGAGCCAATTGATGACAATCCAAACAAAGAGGTGAAACATGCCAAATCCAAGCTTACCGCTTTTACGGAGAGGGATAAAGGGAATACTCCCCCAGAAAACGGATAATCTATAAAACCAACAAAACTTAAACTATAAAAAACAAACAATCATGAAAACACTAAAAATCACATTGCTGGCACTCTTCACAATCGGATTGTTGACGGCGGTATTGCCATCATCCGAAGTAGAGCCAATTGATGACAATCCAAACAAAGAGGTGAAACATGCCAAATCCAAGCTTACCGCTTTTACGGAGAGGGATAAAGGGAATACTCCCCCAGAAAACGGATAATCTATAAAACCAACAAAACTTAAACTATAAAAAACAAACAATCATGAAAACACTAAAAATCACATTGCTGGCACTCTTCACAATCGGATTGTTGACGGCGGTATTGCCATCATCCGAAGTAGAGCCAATTGATGACAATCCAAACAAAGAGGTGAAACATGCCAAATCCAAGCTTACCGCTTTTACGGAGAGGGATAAAGGGAATACTCCCCCAGAAAACGGATAATCAACAATAATAAAAAATCTTTAAATTGTTAAGGGACTCTTATGATTAAGTTATGTTTTATAAAGCTATTTCTTTAAATTATTTTACATTTAGAGAAGAAAATTAATATGATTAAAAATTGCGATATTTTTTTACGTTTTTGCTTTCAATCTTATTTGCTTGTCAGGCTTTTTGCCAAGATAGGAAAGAGTTGCTTTATGAAAACATTTATAGACTTCGAGATTCTGCGAACAATAAGTCGATTAAAATAGAAAGTCGTTTCATCCATGCTAAAAAAGCCATCGATCTTTCAAATAAGACAAGAGAAGATAGCACTATTTTGGCAAGCAATAGGATTTTGTCCTATCTGTTTATAATTAATGGAGACGTTGATTCCTTGTATCATATTAATTACAAGAACTTAAAACTAGCTTCAAGATTGAAGGATACTTTGAGGATGGCCTTTGCCTCCCACAATCTAGGATATCATTTCCATGAGACAAATAAGGTGGATAGTGCTTACTTCTATTATTACAAGGCAAGAAAGTTTTACAATTCCAGCAACAAAAAGAAATATGAAGCCGACATTTTGTTGGGGATGGCAAAAGTACAACGGGCAGAAAGGGATTTCATAGGGAGCGAGATCAATGCGATTGAAGGGATAAAAATATTGAAAGAACTTCCTAAGAGCGAACAGATTTACGATGTATTGTGGTCTTTTCATAACTTGATAGGGATCATCTCAAGCGAGATCAATAGTTATGACAAAGCCATAGAATACCATAATGAAGCATTGAGCTATAGCAACAAGATAAAAGACAATTATTTAATAAATTTATATTCGAGAACGAACATAGCCATACTTTACAGAAGGAAAGGTCATTTTAAGGAGGCCAACAGAAGGCTATTGAAAATCCTTGAAGATGAAAAGATAAAAAAAGAAGACCCAAGTACCTATGCATCCTTGCTTTCCAGTTTGGCCTATTGCAAATTGTTGGATGGCAATAAAAACAAAGATACGGTGGAGACACTTTTTAGGGCGTCTTTGAGTGTAGCTAAACTTGAAAAGGACGAATTCGAAATCATGAATACAAGCGAGCAGTTTTCGGAATTCTTTCTAAAAAACGAAATCAAGGATTCAGCGCTTCATTATGCCAATGAAGCTTATCGTATCGCCAAAAAAATGAATTGGAACAAGAATATCCTAAACACATTGATCTTGAAATCGAAGATAGAGGAAGGGGAACCATCGAAAGCATATCTCTTTGATCATATTAAATTAAATGATAGCTTGGTTTTGGCTGAAAGAGCCATAAGAAACAAATTTGCGAGGATCGATTATGAAACAGATGTCATAAAGCAGGAAAAAGAACAAATATCCAGACAAAATCTATGGCTTTTGGTGTTTTCAGGAGGCCTTTTGTTGACATTGTTCTTTTTATACATTTTGAAAACACAACGCGAGAAGAACAAAGAGTTACAGCTAGCTCAACAACAACAAAAAGCAAATGAGGAAATTTACAATTTGATGCTTTCCCAGCAGGACAAAATGGATGAGGCTAGGGCATTGGAGAAGAAGCGAATTTCTCAAGAATTGCACGATGGCATACTTGGACGGTTGTTTGGTGCCAGATTGAGCTTAGACAGTTTGAACTTGAGCAAAACAAAAGAAGCAGCGGCAAACAGGGAGAATTACATCAACGAACTCAAGGTAATTGAGCAAGACATACGCAAAGTGTCCCATGACCTTAACACCGACTTTATTGCACACTCAGGATTTTTGGACATTGTTAATACTTTGGTAGAGACGCAGACGTTGGCTTACAATTTGGACAGCACAATTATTGGAGATCAAGACATCAATTGGGATTCCATATCCAATAAAACCAAGATACACTTTTACAGGATCATTCAAGAGTCGCTTCAAAACATATACAAACACGCAAAAGCCGAAAAGGTAGACGTGGCATTCAAGCATAAAAATAATTTAATATCTTTAACGATAAAAGACAACGGCTCAGGTTTTGATACAAGTAAGGTCAAACAAGGTATCGGTCTTAAAAATATGAGATCTCGTGTAAAGGAGATCAACGGTATTTTAAACATAGATACAAAGGCAAACATAGGAACAACCATTGAGATAATTGCCCCAAATTAAATTAACCTAATAAACATACAAATGCATCAAAAAAGCATTAGAATATTAATGACGGATGATCATCCAATGATTATCGAGGGTTACCAGAATACACTTTTGGCTACAAAGAAAGAAAACGAAGAACTTATCATACACATCGCCACAAATTGCGATGAATCCATAAAGGCCATAAATAAGTCCATAGCCATGGACGAGGCCTACCATGTTTTTTTTTTCGATGTTAGCATTCCGCCATCTTCAGATGGGAAATACAAGTCAGGAATAGATCTAGCTGAGTTCGTTAGATTGAATTTGCCTTATTCCAAGATTGTATTGTTGACTATGTTCGATGAACCTTATCGTATACACAGTGTCATTAAAAATATAAATCCTGACGGGTTTTTAATTAAAAGTGATTTGACAGCAAGTGAGCTGGCAAGTGCATTCAAGGCAGTTTTGAACAACCCTCCCTTTTATAGTGGGACAGTTAACAATGTCATTAGAAACATTATTTCTAGTGCCATAGAAATAGATGAGATTAATCACAAGATACTTCATTTGTTGTCTAAAGGAATCAAGACAAAAGACATAAGAAATCATATAGATCTATCTTTAAGCATGATCGAAAAAAGGAAAAAGCATCTAAAAGAGCTTTTCGATATTGAAGATGGAAGAGACGATACATTGATTAAAGAAGCCAGATCGAAAGGTTTTGTCAACTAAACGCTACATTTTAAAGTGCTAAAATGTTAAAATTCATCTATTTTAAAATTTATTTCTGCTTACAAATCTCTTTATATAGCTCAATATTACGGGAAAAACCGTAACAACATTACGGGAAAAGCCGTAATCGAGAAGATAAATATATATTACTTTTGAAGTATCAACAATCATTGACTCGATTCAGTCCCTCGATAGAATTTAGTTGGTAATAGCACATTTACACTAGCCTTATGGTTATTCTTCTCAAGAAAACCATAAGGTTTCTTCGTTTTAAGAGTTAAAAGATGATGCTTTTGTATTCCCAAAATATCTTGATGAACAAGCCAAAGTAGATGATTGCAACTATAAACTTCAAAAGTGTGCTGGTAACAAAACCAAGAAAGGAACCAAAAGCGGCCTTTAATGCTGTTTGCGTATCTGCTTTGTTGGTCAATTCCCCTATTAGCGCCCCAACAAAAGGGCCAATGATTATACCGCCGGGAATCGGAGCAAGTATGCCTATGATAAGACCAATGGAAGTTCCTATCATACCTGCTTTGCTACCACCAAACTTTTTTGTGCCAATTGCGGGGATAATGTAATCTAGTGCAAAAACCACTAAAGCAATTATCAATGTTATGGTTAAAAACATCCAATCATTGGGTATAGCATTTGTAAGATATAACAGCAATAATCCTATCCAACTCAAGGGAGGACCAGGCAAAACAGGTAAGATGCTACCTATCAACCCTAAACACATAAAGAATAAACCAAGGATGGTCAAAGCTATGTCCATATGAAAACTTTATTGTTAGACGAGCATGTATTGATAATGTTACAAATTTTTTAAACTATAAAATTAGTTAAAACTAAATATTTAGTTATATTTGTATAAGTGAACTAGAACTTTAGTTGAATTATGAAGCAGTTAACAAAGGCAGAAGAAGACATAATGCACGTATTATGGCAATTGAAAAAAGCCAATGTAAAACAAATAATAGAAGAATTACCTGAGCCGAAACCAGCTTACAATACAGTTTCCACAATAGTTAGAATATTGGAAAGCAAAGGTTTTGTGGATTATGAGAAAAAAGGAAAGGGACATACTTATTTTCCTCTATTGGAAAAGCACGAGTATAGCAACCAATCCATAAACAAGCTGGTGGACAACTATTTTCAAGGGTCGTTCAAGAGTATGGTATCGTTTTTTATGAAGAAGAACGACATTAACTTAAATGAATTGGAGTCCATATTGAAAGAAATTAACAAAAAGGAATAGTTATGTTGCATTATATCTTACAAACGGCAGTTTTTCAAATACTGTTTTTAGTGATCTACGATTTGTTTCTTAAAAAAGAGACATTCTTGAATTGGAATCGCTTTTACTTGTTGGTTTCTGTATTGATGTCCATAGTGTTGCCATTTATAAAATTAGATGGCATCAAAGCAATCGTGCCTAGAGAATACATTGTTGCATTGCCAGAAATAACAATAGGCAATGTGATGGACAATACTGTAAAGGGTCCCATTTTGGAAACCTTCAATTCAAGTTCAGGATCTTTTTTCACTTGGAGTGTAATCTTTTATTTAGGGTGCTTCCTTGCAACTTTACTCTTTGTTTATAAACTAACCAATATTTTTCTATTAATCTATAAAAACCCGAAAACCAAGCTGAAACATATTTTTTTCGTGAAGTTGTCAAACAGCAAATCTGCTTTTTCATTTTTCAATTACATTTTTATTGGAGAGGGGATCATAGGTAAGGAGAAAAATGCAATCATAGCACATGAACAAGTACATGTCAAGGAGAGACATAGTTTGGACTTGCTGTTGTTCGAGGTATTGCGTATTCTGTTTTGGTTTAACCCCCTAGTTTACATCTATCAAAATAGAATGTCAAATTTACATGAGTACATAGCAGATGCAAAAGCTGTAAAGAATAACAAGGCGGCATATTACGAAAATCTCCTGTCACAAATCTTTCAAACTCAAAAAGTATCATTCATCAATCCATTTTTTAAAAAATCATTAATCAAAAAACGAATCGTTATGTTAAACAAAACAAAATCCAAGCAAATCAATCTAATCAAGTATGCTTTGTTAATTCCTATGATATTTGGGATGGTGGTTTACACATCATGTACCAAAGAACATGAAGAACCCATCACATCCATTAAAGACAATGACCTGAAACAGTATAGTTATTTTCTTGGCAAAGGAGAAGAAATGTCTGACGAAAAGAAAAGCATCCAAAAGAAATCTGAAGCTTTCTTGAAGGCAAACAATGAAGAGTATGCATATTGGGTCTCAAAGAATGAACTTACAGGTAAAACAACGTACTCTGTACATAAAGCAAGTGACAAAGCTCCAGACACTCACAATGAAATAGATTTCACCTTTAAAGATGGAGGAGCTTTCAAAGCGTTCATACAAATTGGATCAGAGACCAACCATATTGAAAACATATACAGCATGAATGTTCTTGATTCCAATAAAAGTGTGATTGAACGCAATGATTGGGTGTCTTTTAATGTAATAGATGAAGTACCAGTGTTTCCAGGATGTGAATCTCTAATTGGAAATGAAGATAGAAAAAAATGTTTTTCAAAAAATGTACAAAAATTGGTAACAAAAAACTTTAATGTGGACATAGGGAAGCCGTTGGATTTAAAAGGGAACCATAAAATTTCCGTTTTTTTTATAATCTCCAAAGAGGGTTACATCAAGGATTTAAAAGCTAGAGCGGCACATAAATCACTTGAGATTGAAGCTAAACGTGTAATAAACATCATTCCCAAATTAATCCCAGGAAAGATGCATGGTGAAAATGTCGATGTTGCATACTATTTGCCGATAAAATTGAATATAAATGAATAGAGTATTCTTGTTGTTGCTATTCCTCCTATCACTCAAAGCCGAAGCGCAGTCTTCGGTTTTGAGCATTGCAGATAGTTTGTATGCCAATGGGAATTATACGAAGGCGATAACCAACTATGAAATACACGACAATCAACAAGACGTATATTCAAAATTGGCAAAGGCCTATGTGACCATTGGAAGCTACGACAAAGCCTTGTCGAATTACGAATTGGGTTTAAACGCATACCCAAACAATGCCTTGCTAAAATATGATTATGCCAAGCTGTTGGCGAAAACCAAAAAGTATGAAGAAGCATCAAAATTGTTTTATGAGCTGATAGATCACGATTACCGGAATCCCAATTACCATTTTGAGTTGGGCTTGATCTTTGAGCAATTAAAAGAGCCATTCAAGTCGCAAAGTAGATTCTTCAATACATACGAATTGGATGAAACTCACCAGAAGGCCATTTTTAAGCTGGCAAAGTTTCAGTTGAAGAAAAGGAATTATGAAGTGTCCCATAAATACATAGATGCCGGATTGAAGAGTTATGGCAACAATACGTCATTGATAAGTCTCAAAGCGCAGAACTATTATTCGCAACATGAGTATGAAAAAGCCATAGTGTGGTTTGAGAAGTTATTGCAATTGGGAGAGGACTCACAATTCATTCACGAAAAATTAAGTATAAGCTATGAAAACACGTACGACAACAAAAAGGCGATTGAACATCTTATATTGGCTTTGGAGTTGGATGGCAAAGACGTGGTAAATCTATATCGGTTGGGGTATCTTTACAAAGAAGATGAGAATTTTGAGAAAGCCAAGGAATACATGGAATTGGCCCTTAAACTTCAAGATTTGCCATTGGATCATGAATATGTTCAGTTGGCTTCGGTATACAATCATCTAAAGCAACCACAGAAGGCCATATGGGCTTTTAAGCGGGCGTTGAAGGAAAATCCTAGCAATGAGTATGCAGTATTTCTTTTGGTGCATACAAAGGCAGATTTTTACAAGGATTTGGATGCTAAGATTAAATTGTACGAAAATTATATCGAAAAGCACCCAAAGACCAAGTTCACCCCAATGGCAAAGCAATGTTTGTCGGAACTTAAAAAGAAACAATTCATGAAAGGCGAACAGTAGAGAACAAGACTGAAAATTGGATAAAAAATCGTATTTTTCAATTTCAGTTCAAATTATGCAAAAGGTATTTTTATTTTTTATTCTATTGGGTTTCACGTCGTGTAACTATTTTGATGCAAAAAAAATTGCGACAGAAGATATTTTGGAAGAAGAACTAAAGACTTTCAATTGGAACGAAGTCGACACCTACCCTACGTTTTCATCCTGTGATGATGCCATAGACAAACAAGATAAGAAAGAATGTTTTGAAACGACCTTGTCCACTTTCATAACCAGCAACTTGGAAACGGAAACCATAATAGTGACTCAGGACATAAACGACACTATGGTGTTGGAGTTTCAAATTTCTGAAACTGGCGAGCTGCATTTAAAGAACATAAAGGTAGACTCCATAACCAAATTGGAGATTCCAGAAATTGAAACCCTCTTGGCAAATAGTTTGCAATCGTTGCCAAAGATATATCCAGCATTGAAACGTAACAAACCTGTAAGGACAGAGTTTAGGTTACCAGTAGTCATAGCAGTCTATTAGATGATTTATAGGTTGGAATGTGGATTTTGATAACCACAATGTAAATTCGGTCAGTTAAAAAGCACACTTAAAATCTAATGGCAAATTTTTTCATAAGCCTCAATATTTCCACATATAGCCAAACTAGGGTGACCAAAAGGCCCCAAGTGGCCAGCCACTCGTTGTATTTGTGAGCACGCCCTTTTTGTCTTTCAATGTAATCGAAATCCAAAAGCAATGACAGTGCAGCAAACGTGGCAGCAACAACGTTAAAGCCTATGGCAATCCATGACGTTCCCCAAACAAAGGTCTTGATGCCAAAGAAACTCAATATCCAAGAAATGATGTAAGTAACGAAAATGCTAGCGCAAACTGTGATTATGACACTTCTAACTCTCTTTGTCACGACTATGATTCGTGTTTGATACAAGGTCAAAACAACGAAAAAGGCAATCACAGTTACACCAATGGCTTGATAGGGCATGTTGGGAAAGTTATCGTGGGCATAAGCTGTAATTCCACCAAGAAAGAAACCTTTGGCTATTGCATAGAGAGGTACCAAAAAATGAGACCATTGCCGCTTTACGGAAATAACGATGCTAATTGCAATTGCCACCAACATCCCACTAGGACCAAACCACCTTATGTTGGTTCCCGTACTGTGCAATTTCCATATGCCGACAACGATGGTTGCGATGATGAGCAATGAGAACAATGTCTTTACGAAAATGCCCCTAACTGTCATTTTCTGGGGAGTTGCCTTTGGAGCATCCCAAAAATAACCGGTAAATACGGGATTGGAAGTTTTGTCAAGTAAGCTCACTATAGGTTAAATTTGTAACCAACGGCAAAATCCACGGGGAAATTACCCTGATTGTCTATGAAGATGCCAAATAGAGAGTCGTATACCAAGGTAAGATAACCACTATCACCTATCTTGATGTCAGCACCAAGGCCAAAGACAAAAGGCGCATCAAAGCTTGTTCCAGAACTTTCTTCGCTAACGACATTGGAATCCGTGTCAAGATACGTTATGGTGGCTTTGGATGAGGTAAAGGTGGCGAACTTGGTTTGTGCATAGATGTTGAATCCAGACTCATTAATGACTCTATAGCGATATCCCAAGGCCAATTGAGTTGAGGAATACTTGAACTCGTCTTTGTCTGGCGAGTGTCTAAGACTTAAAAAACCTGCTTGTCTTGGCAGTTCCCTATCCGAAAGGACCTCCAGTTCGGCACCAAGGGACAATGCATTCTCATTGTTGGAATTCTCAACGAAGGGATGATTTGTAAACCCTCCAGAAACACCCAATCGGAATTTCAATTTGGATCTATTGTCCTCGCTAGTATAATTCGAATCTACAGAAGCGTTGTAGTCGTCTATGAATGATTTCAAACTATAGGTAGTCAGTTTTACCTTGGAGGCATCGCGCTGAGTCAAACCACTCAAGGTAGTTTTGTATTCTTCTTGATACCTATTGTCGCTCCCCTTGGTGTTCTTAAGCTCTACGATGCTACCATCTTTGCTTCTTACAAAATAACGATATTGATTGTCGAAGGTGTTCCAAAGCAAATCCAGAGAGCCATCGACTTCCGTTTTAAGTTCTAGTGTTTCGTTGTTTACGGTATGGGTTTCTTGTGAAAAGGCAAAGTTGCTAAAAGCAATAAAACTGAATAAGACGACTAATTTTTTCATTGTATTTGGGATTTGGATTTATGTAAATGTAAAAATTTTAAGCCAATTATCGATAACCATACCAATTCTAGTCATATTAACCTAGATTTGATATTGCTATTTGTTGAAGCTTCTCCCTTTCCATTTATAAGTGGTAAACATAGAAATGAAGGCTACGTAGACACAGAAAAAAGGATAGACGACACTCGAAATGACAAAGGAACCCAAATATCTTTCTTGGGAGAAGAAACGACTGGTTTTGAACAGCAATAAAAAATCGATCCCGAATTTTATGATGAAAGCGTAAAATAACAACCTTGGACTCAATTCTCCAATGATGGTGAATGCAAGAGCACAAATCAAGCTGGCATTCATCAACAAGACAATCAGCCCCGTCAGCTTGCCAAACAAGGAGTCGTAATTGGATGTCTTTGCAGCCCATCGTTTGCGTTGTGCCATTAAAGCCTTCCAACTGGATTGTGGTTTGGTGAGAACGATGGAGTGCTCGGATTTTAAATAACCAACGTTCCTTCCATTGGATTTGAGAGCTTTTTCCAGCAAGAATATGTCGTCCCCACTGGCTATGTCGTCGTTGCCTTCAAAACCATTCACCGAGTCGAATAGCGTTTTGCGATACGCCAAGTTGGCGCCGTTGCATAAAAAAGGTCTCCTTATTCCAAAACCACCAATGGTAGCCCCCATCAAACTCAAGAAGTCAAGCAATTGAAAACGATCTAGGAAAGAATCCACTTCGTGGTAGGTTACTGGAGCAACGACAAACTCACATGGATGTCTTCCAATGAAGGCATCAAAGGCATCAAGCCAATGTTTTGGAACAATGCAATCCGCATCCGTGGTTATGACCCATTCATGTTCTGCTACCTTTATGGCTGAGACAATGGCATCCTTTTTAGGGGAATTGGTCGCTCTTGTGTTTTTAAGCACCTTTATTTGAAAATCTGGATTCAACCTAGAAAAGGAAGATATCGTTCCAAGGGAATCGTCATTAGATTCATCGTCTACACATAAGATTTCAAACAATTGCTTGGGGTAATTCAATGTTTTTAGGGATTGCAACAATTTGGGCAGGTTTTCAGCTTCGTTTCTAAATGGCACAATGATCGAAAATTTGGTTTTTGGCTTTACGTCCCCAATCCCAAAAGATTCGACTTTGTCAAAACCATATGCAAAATGACCTATTAAAAATAGGTATGCCACCGTAATTGTTATGAAGAATAGGCTCATGGCGTTTAGTCGTCTATGGGTAAATTGAAATTGAGTACGTAGTAGCTTCCAAAAATGCTAGGTAGTACAAAGTTAAACAACCACATTAAAGTAATGATGCATAGAATGGTCAATTCGTTGACGCCAACCATGGAAAACAAATAAACGGCAACACTCCCTTTTACGATGACGTCGAAAATGAAAAAAGAAGGGATTGCCGAAGCCAGCAAATACATTGATGTGATGATGGAAATGGCTTCTAAATAAGATAGCCCCACTCCAAAGATTTGCAACAAAAAGTAAAACTGAAAAGAGAAGATGGCATAGCGAATCAGAGAAAAGGCAAAGGCCAAAAACTTGATTCTTGTCGATAGGTCAAAAACAAACCGTTTGATTTTATCAAAAGAAACGCCCTTAATCGTAAATCTAGTCTTCTTTAAGCCTATGAAGATCATACTCAAAACAACAAAAAAGACAACGATCCCTCTTGAGATTTTTAAAAAGTCCACTTCAATCGGGTGTGCATTTGCAAATGTCCAAAGACCGATGATTCCCAAAATGACGGTAATGCCCATTTGCATCATGTTGCCAATCAAGTTCAGTAGCAAAACTCGTTTTCTTTGGGATTTATGAAAATAAATGGCTTTTGCTCCGTATTCCCCTATTCTGTTTGGGGTAAATAGGGAAGCTGTAAGCGAACCCAGACTTTGCTCGGTGGCATCCATAGGGGTTATTTTTTTTATGGAAGAAACCAAGACTCTCCATTTTGCAATTTCAAAAAACCAATTGAAAAAGCTCAAAAGCAATAATATGAGGATGTTTTTAGTTGAATGAATGGAACTTTCATTTAGAAAGTCAATGAAATCATGGAAATCAAGAGTCCCGTTGTTTAGGAGTTTGCTGCAAATAAAATAAAAAGCACCAACAACGATACCCAATTTAATGAGTATAAAAAAGAATTGTTTAGTTTTGTAGGGTAGCGTACTATTCATGAATACTAAACTAAATGTGGCATTTCTTGAATTAAAGTTAATTACGTTCTGCAAATTAAATCAAATATAACATAATGAAGACCTCAATTAAGTACTATTGCTTTTTAACATTCTTTTTAATTGGTATTACCAGTTCCTTTTCTCAGGAAGACACAAGTAAGTGGAAAGCACTTATTGCCTTTGGATTGAACAGTCCGTCTCAAGATGGGGTAGTTAATCCCTTCGAAGCAAAATCGATAAATTTTCCAACCATAAACTTAGGAATACAACATATGTTCAAACCCCAAATTGGGGCAAAGTTGGATTACGGCTACAATAGATTTGCAAATGCCGATGATACACCGGAGTTCAAGGTGAATTACACACGTATCAATGCGCAATTCGTATATGATGCCACTAGAGATTTCACCTTTCTGCCCATAGGAGTGGGATTCGTCGCACACGCTGGACCCGGGTTTTCCATGATAAAGCCATTGGCGGATTACAAGGACAACAAAACCTCCTTCTTGAATGTAATGGCAGGTGTGGAACTGCATTATAAGATAGATAGAACGATCTCTGTATTTTTGGACACGTCCTACATCTATGGTTTTGCAGGAGAATTCGATCCCGTATCCGAAGGCTTTGGATCCTTTAACGGCAACTTGCTCACCATAACAGCAGGTATATCGTTTTCATTGAGCGGTTGTACCTATTGCAACGATTAAATGACAGAAGAAAAAATAATACTGGGGATAGATCCGGGTACGACCATCATGGGGTTCGGACTCATAAAGGTAATGAACAAGAAAATGCAATTCCTTCAACTCAACGAATTGGATTTGAAGAAATACGATGACCATTATTTGAAACTGAAACTCATTTTTGAACGTACCATAGAGTTGATAGATACACACCATCCAGATGAAATAGCCATTGAAGCTCCTTTTTTCGGTAAGAATGTACAAAGCATGTTAAAGCTAGGTAGAGCACAAGGCGTAGCCATGGCGGCAGGATTGTCAAGGGAAGTACCCATAACGGAATATGCGCCCAAGAAGATAAAGATGGCCATCACTGGAAAGGGAAATGCCAGTAAAGAGCAAGTAGCCAAGATGCTACAAAGCATGCTAGGACTAAAAACACTTCCAAAGAACTTGGATTCCATGGATGGGTTGGCAGCGGCAGTCTGTCATTTCTACAACCAAGGTCGTGTTGAGATAGGCAAAAGCTATTCCGGTTGGAGTGCTTTTGTAAAGCAGAACGAGAAACGAGTTAAGAAATAAGTAGTATTCTATTGCAGTTAGCAGTAGCTTTTAAATTGAAATTTAAAAAAATAAAACCATCGCAGGCATATACATACACATACCATTTTGCAAGCAAGCATGCCATTATTGCGATTTTCATTTTTCGACGTCACTGAAAAAGAAAGATGAACTTGTTGACGCTTTGGTCGCAGAGTTGGAGTTGCGCAAAGGCGAATTTGAGGACAAGACGGTAGAAACCATTTATTTTGGTGGAGGAACGCCAAGCTTGTTGTCTCTAGAAGAATTGCAATTGTTGATGGATTCCGTTTACAAGAACTATGACGTGTCGCAAGCCCCAGAGATTACATTGGAGGCCAACCCGGATGATCTGTCAGAAAAGGTGATTCTGCAATTGTCCCAAAGCCCCATCAATAGATTGAGCGTTGGCATTCAATCATTCTTCGAAGCCGATTTGAAATTGATGAATCGAGCACATGATGCTTTCGAGGCAAGACAGTGTTTGGAAATGGCCACACGTTATTTCGATAATATTTCTCTGGATTTAATCTATGGCATTCCTGGTTCTACCAGCCAACAATGGAAGGAAAACATAGAAATGGCATTGTCCTTCGGAGTCAATCACATTTCAAGCTATGCATTGACGGTGGAACCGAAAACGGCATTGGCGTCCTTTATAGAAAAGGGAGTTGTAGAAAATGTAGACGATGCATTGGCAGAACGGCAGTTTCATATTTTAACGGAAACCTTGGCGAATTCTGGCTTTGTCCATTACGAGTTGTCAAATTTTGGAAAAGAAGGGTATTTCAGTAGAAACAATTCGGCATACTGGCAAGGAAAGTCGTACTTGGGAATTGGTCCTTCGGCGCATTCTTTCAATGGAGTACAACGCAGTTGGAATATACGTAACAATGCCAAATACATAAAGGCCATTGAAAACAAAGAGTTGCCATCCGAAATAGAAACTTTGACGACTACGGACAAGTACAACGAATATGTAATGACGGGATTAAGAACGATTTGGGGAGTGTCATTGGAAAAAGTTAGGCACGATTTTGGCAAAGTGTATGAAGATTACCTTTTGATAACATCACAAAGGCATATAAAAAAACATTTGTTGTATATTGAAGATGATAAGCTATTGGTCACCAAAAAAGGAAAGTTCTTAAGTGACGGGATAGCATCAGATTTATTTAAAATCAATAACCATTGAATACTATAATAAAAGTACAAGACAAAACTTATACTATCGATTTGTCGAAACCCCTCGACATATCAATTACATTGAAGGCATCCAAAGAGAATGCGAATGCATGGTACATTGGGGAACCTAAAATTGCACCAGTGGTCATTGGCGATTGGGTGGCAAGCGTCGATGAAGGAGCTACGGTAAATTTCAATAACATTGAGTTTAACCCACATGCACACGGAACACACACGGAATGTGTTGGTCATATCACCAAAAAATTTCATAGCATCAATAAATGCTTGAAACGTTTCATGTTTGTTGCGGAAGTGATAACCGTGGCGCCAGAATTGAAGGCAGGCGACTATGTGATCTCTAAGGAACAACTTCGATTCTTGATTAGGAACAAGGAATTGGAAGCATTGGTGATTAGAACGATGCCCAATACCAAGGATAAGAAGTCACGTCAATACTCCAATACGAATTGGCCTTATTTGACAGAAGAAGCAGCTATTTACATAAGGGAATGTGGCGTGAAGCATCTACTCATAGATCTACCTAGCGTAGACAAAGAAAAAGACGATGGCAAGCTGTTGGCTCACAAGGCATTTTGGGATGTGGATGGGACGATGAGAACCAATGCAACGATTACGGAATTCATATATGTACCAAATAAGGTCTTGGATGGAACCTATATTTTGAACTTGCAAATAGCTCCATTTAAGAATGATGCCACACCAAGCAAACCCATTTTATATAAAGTAGAATAATGGAAACACTCTTAGGAATCATTTTTGGAGCTTTGGTGAGTTTGGGAGTCTTCACTTACATAAAACATATTAAATCCAAACAGTTGGCTAGTGCACAATCAATAATACTGTTGGATAAGATCAAAAAGGTATGCAAATTCATAACTGTAGAAGGTGACTTTGCCGAAATCTATCACTACGAAGATGTCAAGGAACGTTTTTTGAAATTGATATCCAGCCGTAAAAAGGCATTGGTGATAGTTAATGCCAAAGCTTATGTCGGCTTCGATTTGGCAAAAATAGAAATGAAGGCAAGTTCAAAAAGAAAAACATTGGTGTTGAATCATTTTCCAAAAGCCGAAATACTATCCATAGAAACGAACATAGACTACTATGATAAAAAAGATGGCTTGTTCAACAAGTTCGAAGCAAACGATCTAACGGATTTGCATAATGAAGCAAAGCAGCACATTCGTGATAAGGTTCCTGAGAGCGGATTGTATCAAATAGCTCAAAAGGAAGCCTTGGATTCCATTCAATTGATAGAGAGCATTGTGGAAACCATAGGTTGGACATTGGATTATTCTGCATTGAAGATTGAAGGCGGAAATCAGCAAAAATTAGTAGAATAGCGAATATTACACGAATTACCGATAAAGTGTGATTTTTGAACGCTAAAACGTTGGTTTTTATCGTTTTTTTATTATATTGGATAGCATACCTTATTATGAGAATCGACTTATGATATTAATTGTTTAAGAGGCAAACCAACAAAACTCTATAATAATGAATAAAGTATTACTCTACATTAATGATGTCTTGATCAGTTTGGATATCCCTCCGTTAGTTAAAACATCCAATAGAAAAACGGAGCATACTACCAAGAAGAGACATAAAAACTTATCGCAAGAGAACATTAAATGATTTTTTTATTTAAATTTATTTAATGGATATAGAATACATTAGAGAATATTGTCTCGGCAAACCTCAAGTTACAGAGCATTTTCCTTTTGACAAGGATACATTGGTCTTTAAGGTCGCTGGTAAGATGTTTGTTTTGGCGCCATTGGGAAAATGGGAAAAAGGTTTGGCGTCAATCAATTTGAAGTGCGATCCAGAGTATGCATTGGAACTTAGAGAAAACTATGAAAGCATAGAAGCTGGTTGGCATATGAGTAAAAAACATTGGAATACACTCTATGTACACAAAGGAGAACTACAACCAAAATTAATAGTCGAGTTGATAGACCATTCCTATGATATGGTGGTGAAAAGCTTGCCTAAGAAAGTAAGAGATGCTTTTAAGGAAGCATAAAGGAGGTATGCTTCTACAAAACATTCAATAATCTTCATTACCATAAATAAGCATATCTTTACGCTTTAAAATTTTAGTATGAGTTTAGAAAGAGAGCTAAAAAAAAGAGCAGACAACAAATGTGAATTGTGTACAAGCGATGAGCATCTGCAAATATATACTTTGGCACCATACAAGGACGAGGACCTGAAAAAGTCTTTGATGGCCTGTAAAACCTGTGTAACACAAATAGAAGATCCAGAAAATATAGACCCGAATCATTGGAGGTGTTTGAACGACAGCATGTGGAGTGAACACGAAGCTGTGCAGGTAGCAGTTTGGAGAATGTTATCCAGACTTGGAAAAGAAGGATGGCCACAGGACTTGTTGGATATGATGTACATGGAAGAAGACGTGTTGGAGTTTGCAAAGTCAACAGGGGAAGGAGAGGCAGACCCAGAGAAATTAATTCATAGAGATGTAAATGGAGTAGTTTTGCAGGCAGGGGATTCTGTGGTTTTGATAAAAGACCTAAAAGTGAAAGGGTCAAGTATGATTGCCAAACAAGGTACGGCAGTGAGACGCATCTCTTTGGATCACTCCAACGATAAGTATATTGAGGGCAAGGTAGGTCCAACACAAATCGTAATCATTACAGATTACGTCAAGAAACTATAAATTAGTCATAATGAACATATGAAAAGGCCAATCTTGACAAAGGTTGGTCTTTTCGTGTTTAACGCTTTCTATATGTAGAAGGACTTGTAAGTTTTATGGCTTTAAATTGTCTGTTGAAGTTTGAAATATTCTTGAAGCCGGATTTATATGCTATCTCTGCTATGGAAAAGTCTTTTGAATCTCCCATTAATTTACAAGCATGCTCAATGCGCAACTCATTCAAAAATCTAAAGTAGGTTTTATTGGTTCTCCTTTTAAAGTACTTGCAAAATGCGTTTTTTGTCATGGCGGCAACACCAGCTATGGTCTCCAAAGAAATGTCCTTGTCATAATTAGTCATCGTATATTCAAAGACATCTTGCATTCTCTTTCCTTCTATGGCCGTGTATTTCTTTTCATAGATAAAGGAAGATAGGCTCTTATGTTCTACTTTGGATGTCTTTTTTAAAAGCTTCAGTAGTATGATGAAACGTTTTAGCTTCGAGTTGGTCTTCAGTTTTAAAAACAAATTTTCAAGCTCTTTGGATTTAGGCCTTATCTTGAATCCAAGGGTAGACCTTTTAAAAAAAGAATGAAGTTCCTTCAATTCTTCAAGTTCGAAAAAATGATCTCCAAAGCAAGTTTCCGTGAAAAATAGACTAAGCATATGGGATTGGGGAGATGCCTCCACGTCGCTTTTGAAAACATGGGGTAAATTGCTACCAATAACCAACACGTCTCCTTGTTTGTAATAATTTACCGTATCACCGACTATAAGGGTACCTTCTCCTTTAAGAATAAGGCTCAATTGTATCTCCTCATGTTGATGTAGCTTGTCGTAAAAGAAATTTTCAACATCCTCTTGGTAGACAAGAGCATGGTGTTCAGGTTTGGGTATTTTAAAGGGCAATATTTTCATATTCCAAAAATATGCAAATACTATTCATTTTCATATGCTTGAATAATATATTAGATAATATAGTATTACTAACGGATAAAAAACTAACATAAAAGTATCAAACTCTAAATTATTTTTGTCATATCAAATAAACAAAATTATGAGCATAAAATGGAATGGCGTTATGCCAGCTGTTACAACTAAGTTTACTGATCAAGATACTTTGGACTTAGTGAATTTCGAAGTGAACATTCACGCACAACTTGAAGCAGGTGTGAGTGGAATCATCCTAGGGGGAACCTTGGGAGAAGCAAGTACACTTACAGATGATGAGAAAAGAATCATTGTCAGAAAAGCAGTAGAAGTAGTAGATGGAAAAGTGCCTGTGGTAATGAACATTGCAGAGCAAACGACCACAGCAGCTATCGATGCAGCAAGAAAAGCGAAGGAAGATGGTGCGTCTGGGTTGATGATGTTGCCTCCAATGCGTTATAAGGCTGACGACAGGGAAACTGTGACCTACTTTAAAAAGGTGGCAAACAGTACAACATTGCCAATTATGGTATATAACAATCCTGTGGATTACGGCATTGAAGTTACATTGGACATGTTTGAGGAATTATTGAGAGATTGCCCAAACATTCAAGCTGTTAAGGAATCTACAAGAGATTTGTCCAATATTACTCGTATTAAGAATCGTTTTGGAAATAGATTGGCAATATTGAGTGGAGTCGATACTTTGGCTTTGGAAAGCATTTTCATGGGAGCAGATGGATGGGTTGCTGGTTTGGTATGTGCATTCCCAGCAGAAACCGTAGCCATCTTCAACTTGGCAAAAGCAGGAAGAACTGATGAAGCATTGAGAATCTACCGTTGGTTCCTACCTTTGTTGGAGTTGGATATAAACAGTAAATTAGTACAAAACATCAAGCTTGCAGAAGTAGCAACGGGAATAGGAACAGAAAATGTAAGAGAGCCTCGCTTGCCATTGGTAGGAGAAGAAAGGGAAAGAGTATTGGCAATAATAGAAAACGGTCTGAAAACTAGACCAGAATTGCCAGAGTACAAAGAATTGGCTGTTTTTGCTTAAACTGTTTTGGTTATTATTGATACTTTAATGACTTGAAGTGAAGAAAAGATAGAATTCCAATAGATAAACACAAAACAAATTAATGAACAGATACTTATAATTGATATGAAATTATGGTATCTGTTCGTTGTCTTTAAATAAAATACAATTATGATTACAGGAAAAAACTACATCGGAAATCAGTTATCTGCAAAAGGAACGACGACGCATAAAACCATCAATCCAAAATTGAACATAGAAAATCCAACTCCTTTTTATCAAGCAACGTTGGAAGAAGTAGATGCTGCTGTAGAATTGGCTGCAGATGCATTTAAGACATATAAAAAAGTGCCAGGGAAGCAAAGAGCAGCTTTCCTTAATGCAATTGCAGACGAAATATTGGCCTTGGATACGGAATTGATAGATATGTATGTGTCCGAATCCGGTTTGCCAGAAGGAAGAGCTGCTGGAGAAAGAGGTAGAACAGTAGGACAACTGAGAGCATTTGCAGAATTGATCCTAAAGGAAGACTGGAGAAGCAATACCATCGACGAGGCAATTCCAACAAGAGAACCATTTCCAAAATCAGATATTAGAAAAACATCCATCCCATTGGGACCAGTTGTTGTATTTGCAGCAAGTAACTTCCCATTGGCTTTTTCAACAGCTGGAGGGGATACTGCTAGTGCATTGGCATCAGGATGCCCAGTTATCGTGAAATCTCATGCCATGCATTCTGGGACTGGGGAATTGGTGGCTTCCGCCATTATCAAGGCAGCAGAAAAAACAGGTATGCCAAATGGTGTGTTCTCCAATATAACAGGAAGTGGTAGAGTTGTAGGTACGGCATTGGTTAAGCACCCAAAGGTGAAAGCAGTAGGTTTTACAGGAAGTATAGCAGGAGGTCGAGCATTGTACAATTTGGCGGCAGAAAGAAACGAGCCAATACCGGTATTTGCTGAAATGGGAAGTATCAACCCGGTAGTGGTTATGCCAAATGTAATTGCTAAAAAATCGGAAGAGACAGCTTCGACCTATGCAGGTTCGATTACGTTGGGAGCTGGTCAATTTTGCACCAACCCAGGGCTTTTGTTAACTATCGATGGAGAAAAAACAGATGCTTTCGTTAAAGATTTGGCTGCAAAAACAGTGGACATAGCACCACAATGCATGCTGCATCCAAACATAAAGGATGGTTTTGTCGCAAACGGACAGACAGTATCTTCTCAAGCAGGAGTAGAAGTCGTTGGAAAAATAGAAGGAGATATAGATGCAAACTATGCCGCATCTCAAATATGCGCGGTATCTGGAGCCGATTTCTTGGAAAACCCGAAAATGCATACAGAAGTGTTTGGACCATTTTCCCTAGTTGTGAAGGCAAAGGATCAAGAGGAATTGGTTGAAGTCATAGATAGCTTGGAAGGCCAGTTGACTGGTACCATTCTAGCAGAAAAAGAAGATTTCGAAAACTTGAATGGTGTGGTGGATTCACTTCAAAACAAGGTAGGTAGAATTATTTTCAACGGAGTGCCAACTGGAGTGGAAGTTTGTGAGTCGATGACGCACGGAGGACCATATCCAGCATCAACGGATTCAAGATTTACGGCAGTGGGGTTAGGAGCAATCAAAAGATGGGTGAGACCATTCAGCTACCAAGATTGGCCAACGGATTTATTGCCAGAAGGACTTAAAAATTAAACTGGATTAGTCTTTTTAAGTAGTTGTTGAACATATGAGTCCAGCAAATATGAGCCTATGAATTATTTTAAAATCATTACAATTCTATCGTTTCTACTAATGTTTAGTTGCAAGCAGGACGAATCAATGAAAAAATCCAGTGAATTACAAAAAATAATTGATGGCTACCAAGATCACAAAGGGTATGATGAAAAAGCATACCCTTTAGGTCTTTATACAGAAGAATATTACAAATCAGAAGCTGAATTTGCAAGATTGAAGTTAAATGAATTAGCTGAAATCGAAGAGAAGAATTTGAAGGAGACAGAACAAATCTCAAAGCAACTTTTGGCATTTGTTCTTCAAGACAAGATAGACTATTATGAATTCGAACGATATTTGAATCCATTGTTGTCGGATGCAGGATTCCATAACGACCTAAGTTATATGGTAAGGCCTCTAGGAGATTATGAAAAAGTAAAGAAGTACTTGAGTAAATTGAATGCACTTCCATTGTATGTAGATCAACATTTCATTAATCTACGAAAGGGTATGGAAAAAGGAGTGTCACAACCTAGAATCATCTTTGAAGGATACGAAACCACCTATGACGATCATATCGTTGATGACGTCGAAGAAAGCTATTTTTATTCCCCCTTTGAAAACCTACCGGAAACACTTACCAAATTACAGAAAGATTCGATTTTGGTCGCGGCAAAAGAAGCTTTGGAGAAAAATGTAATTCCGCAATTTAAAAGGATAAAGGTATTTTTTGAAACGGAATATTTCCCAAAGGCAAGAACCAGCATAGGTGTTTCTGAAACACCAAAAGGGAATGATTTTTATCAAAATAGGATCAATTACTACACAACTAGCACACAATACACGGCTGATGATATCCATGAGATAGGCCTGAAAGAAGTGGCACGCATCAAATCTGAAATGGGAAAAATCATTGAAGACTTGGACTTCAAAGGGAGTTTTTCGGATTTCCTTCATTTTCTAAGAACAGATGAACAATTCTATGCCAAAACACCAGAGCAGTTGTTGATGATTGCTCGAGACATGGCAAAGCGGGCAGATGCCCAATTGCCAAGATTTTTCAAAACCTTGCCAAGAAAACCCTATGGAGTAGCCCCTGTACCGGATGCCATAGCTCCTAAATATACGGGAGGGCGCTATATTGGCACATCCAAAGAAAGCACATCTCCAGGGTATTATTGGGTAAATACCTACGATCTGCCTAGCAGAACGTTATATACATTGCCAGCATTGACAGTACATGAAGCAGTTCCAGGACACCATTTGCAAGGAAGTCTCAATAATGAATTGGGAGATAGCATTCCGCAATTCAGAAAAAATCTATATTTATCGGCATACGGAGAAGGATGGGGCTTGTATTCGGAGTTTTTGGCAGATGAGATGGGAATGTATACGACACCTTACGAACAATTTGGAAAATTGACTTACGAGATGTGGAGAGCTTGTAGGCTAGTCGTGGATACGGGAATTCATGCAAAAGGCTGGACCCGTGATCAAGTAGTGAATTACATGTCTTCAAATACAGCATTGTCCATACACGAGATAAATACGGAGACAGACCGCTATATTTCATGGCCAGGACAAGCATTGTCATATAAAATAGGAGAATTGAAAATTAGAGAACTCCGTAAGAAAGCAAAAGAAGAATTGGGAACCAAATTCGACATTCGTGAGTTTCACGAAATAATTTTGGAACAAGGGACAGTGACTTTGTCTATTATGGAAGATAGAATAAACACATACATTAAGAAAGTAGAAAATGAGTAGAAAAACATTTTTTTGTGTAGATGCACACACATGCGGAAACCCGGTAAGGGTGGTAGCAGGAGGAGGACCCAATTTGAAAGGGGCAAATATGAGTGAAAAGCGTCAACACTTTTTAAAGGAATATGATTGGATTCGTAAGGGGTTGATGTTTGAGCCTCGGGGTCACGACATGATGAGTGGAAGCATCTTATATCCACCACATGATCCAGAAAATGACTTTGGTATACTTTTCATAGAGACTTCAGGATGTTTACCCATGTGTGGACATGGAACCATTGGAACCATTACCATTGCAGTAGAAGAAGGATTGATAGTACCCAAGATACCTGGAAAGATTAAAATGGAAGCCCCAGCCGGTTTGGTCGACATAGAATACCAACAAACAGGGAAAAAAGTAGACTGGGTAAAGTTGACGAATGTAAAAAGTTACTTGGCAGCCGAGAATTTGACCATAGAATGTCCTGAGTTGGGAGAAATTTCCTTTGATGTGGCCTATGGAGGTAATTACTATGCCATTGTGGATCCGCAACAAAACTTTTCTGGAGTACATGATTTCACAGCAAGCCAGATCATTCAATACTCTCAGGTGGTCAGAGAACGCATCAATGAAAAGTATCCGGATATGTTCATTCATCCAGAGAACGAAACCATAAGGGACGTAACCCATATGTTGTGGACTGGGAATCCTATAGACCCTACATCTTCAGGGCGCAATGCCGTTTTCTATGGAGACAAGGCCATAGACAGAAGCCCGTGTGGAACAGGAACATCTGCTAGAATAGCCCAATTGCACGCCAAGGGTAAGCTGAAGAAAGGAGAGAAATTTGTTCATGAAAGCTTCATCGGGAGCAAATTCATAGGCTGTGTGGAAGAAGAGACGACCTTGGATGGTAAATCAGCCATCATACCGAGTATACAAGGTTGGGCGAAAGTATATGGATACAACAACATCGTCATAGATGATGAAGACGATCCATATGCCCACGGATTCCAGGTAATATAAAAAATGTAAAAAATGATGAAATCCTTTAAGATATGGACAATGCTAATAACTGCGTTGTTCATTTTTTCGTGTAAAGAGAAAATCAATGATATTACAGAAAAGGAGTACCAAAGTGCTGTAAGTTACATGTATGCGAATTACAACAACAAAACAGCTTTCAATCTCTATACGTCTGCAAACTGGTTTAAAGACAATTCTGGGGTATGGTTTGTCGACCATGGTGTGGATGGCAAGACATATAAAACTGTCGATTTTGTAGACAATGAAGTAAAACTCCTATTTGATCACAAGAAACTGGCGAGTGCTTTGAACGAATTGGAGGAGCACAAGTTGGAGAGCAACAACATATCAATTTCGAATGTAGAACGTGTGGACGAAGGAAATCTGTCTTTCGATTTAGGAGATAAAACGTACCTTTTGGATTTGAATACCTACGAGGTAACGGAAAAACAGAAGGAACAAGATTTTGAGAATAACCAATTCGAAATGACTTCCCCAGATGGGAAATGGTTGGCGTACACCAAAGATTACAATCTATATGTCAAATCGACAAGTTCAAATAAAGAGTACAAGTTGACCAATGATGGACAAAAGGGATATGAATATGCAACTTGGTATGGTTGGGACGATATCATTGAAGGAGAAAATGGTGAGCGACCACCACATTTTTATGTAAAGTGGTCCGAAGATTCAAAGTGGATTTCCAGTAGCGTGGTAGATTTTAGAAATGCAGAAAAGATGTATTTGCTGGATGCCAGCATAGATTCATTGTACAGACCAAAGCTGCTATCTTACTATAGAGGGTCGCCTGGGGATACGACAATGGTGCATACCAAACCTGTTTTTTTCAATGTAGAAACAAAAAAAGAGGTCAAAACAACGTTGCCGAACAATACACACATCAACAACGTACACTTGGAATGGGCAGAAGAATCGGGAGTGCTCATTGCCAATTATTCGGAAAGAGGCTATAAGAAAGAACATTTGTTGCAGGTGGATTTGAATGCAAATACGATGAAACCATTGTTTGTGGACGAAAGTGAGACCAATGTAGATAAGTTCGCTTTTAGACAAATGAAAAAGAAAGGCAAAATATTGATTCTTTCCGAAAAAAGCGGTTGGAGACAATTGTATGTCATCGATACGAAGACAGGCGATGAACTGCCAATAACAAAAGGCGACTATTTCATTCATGACATAAAATATGTAGATGAAGAAAATGAGGTTGTTTATTTTACGGCGTCAGGAAAAGAAGAAGGAAGCAATCCATACCATCAAAAAGTATACAAGACTACTCTAGAGGGTGAGGTTACATTGTTGACTTCGGAAAAAGGACATCACATTGTGTCATTCTCAGAAGATGGGAACTATTTTGTAGATAATTATTCAACCATTGCCATTCCTACGGTTACGGTACTTAGGGAAACAGAATCAGGGAAAATAATCTCACAATTGACAAAGGCAGACGTTTCCAATGCTGTTTCAAAAGGGTGGAAGGCACCAGAAGTCTTCGAACTAACGGCAAAAGATGGAGAAACCACCATTTATGGTGCATTATGGAAACCTACCAATTTCGATGCTTCCAAATCCTATCCCATCATAGATGCGACCTATACAGGACCACATACGCAATTGTACCCAAAATCCTTCAATAGAATCTTTAACAATCAATCCTTGGCAGAGCTGGGCTTCATTGTCATGGTTGTAGACGGGTTGGGCACGTATGGTCGTTCAAAGGCATTCCATGACCATTCCTACAAGAATATGGGAAAAAATCTGGAAGATCATGTGCTTGCCATCAAGTACTTGGGAGAGAAATACAAGTGGATAGATGCAAGTAAGGCAGGTATTTTCGGGCATTCAGCAGGAGGTTACGATACAGGCAGGGCGATGTTGGCATTCCCGGATGTATACAAGGTAGGAGTATCCAGTTCGGCAGATCATGATTTTAGAATGGAAAAGGCCTGGTGGCCAGAAATGTATCAAGGATGGCCTGTGGATTCAACATATCATGCGATTTCCAATATTACGAATGCTGAAAACCTCAAAGGGAAATTGTTGTTGGTACATGGTGGCATAGATGAGAATGTAAACCCATCTGCAACCTACAAATTGGTAGAAGCCCTCGTACAAGCGGACAAGGAATTCGATCTATTGATATTACCTAGTCAAAGACATGGATACAGAGGCAAGTCCAGAAATTATTTTATTAAGAAAAAGTGGAATTATTTTGTTGAACATTTAGGGGATAAAACACCTATATGGAATTTTAAATGGGAATAAAAAATGAGTAAGAATGTTATTGTAATTGGAGGGGGAATCATAGGGTTGAGTACAGCATATTACCTTGAAAAAGATGGTTTTCAAGTAACCGTTATTGACAAATCGGATTTTTCAAGTGGAGCATCGCACGTAAATGCGGGTTACATCACACCAAGTCATTTCGTGTCTTTGGCAGCACCAGGAATGATCAACAAAGGCATTAAGTGGATGTTCAATTCGGCTAGCCCTTTTTATGTGAAACCTAGATTGGATGCCGATTTTTTAAAATGGACTTGGGCATTCAAAAGATCCTCTACAGTAGCCAAGGTCGAAAAGGCCATCCCCGTCATTAAAGATATAAATATATATAGTAGGGATCTGTATGAGGAGATGAAAGGATCCAACGACTTTAACTTTCATTATGAAAGAAAAGGGTTGTTGATGTGCTATAAGACAGACAAGGTAGGGGAAGAAGAATGGAAAATAGGAGAAAGAGGTATAAAGGAAGGATTGGGTGTCAAAAACTTGTCGGCCAAAGAAGTCGAAGCATTGGAACCCAAGGCAAATCTAAACATAAAGGGAGCTGTCTATTACGATTCGGATGCGCATATGACTCCTAGTGATTTCATACCTGAGATGATTGCATATTTAAAATCCAAAGGAGTCGTTTTTTATGCCAATGAAGAAGTCAAGGACATTGAAATTTCCAATAATGCCATTTCCAAAGTAATAACAAACAAACAAGAACTAAATGCAGATGAGGTTGTGTTGGCAGCAGGAAGTTGGAGTCCTTCCATAACAAGGAAAATAGGGTTGAAGATTCCTGTGCAAGCAGGTAAGGGATATAGGATAAATGTGGAGAGAGCAACAAATATTACCATTCCAGCCATTCTGTGTGAAGCTAAAGTGGCAGTGACTCCAATGGATGGTTTTACACGCTTCGCAGGAACAATGGAAGTTGCGGGAATCAATCATGACATTAACCCCGTACGAGTAAATGCCATTGCAAATGCAGCCAAAAGCTATTATGAAGGAATAGAAATAAGTGAAGTGGAAAAAGCAAAGGCAGATTGTGGGTTGAGACCATGTACGCCAGACGGTTTGCCATACATAGGCAAATCTTCGAAATGTAAAAATTTGACAATTGCAACAGGACATGCCATGATGGGTTGGAGTTTGGGGCCAGCAACGGGGAAATTGGTGTCCGAAGTCATAGCAAATAAAAAGACAAGTTTGGATTTAAACCCCTTTCACCCAGATAGAACATTTTAAGATATGCGTTACGAAAAGATTGCAAACGATTTATTCATAGGGAACAGAACTCGCTTTGTTGCAGAAATGAAGCAGAACACCATAGCGATTTTGACTTCCAACGATGTCAAACACAACAATGCGGATGACGTTATGGGATTTGCTCAAAACAACGATTTGTTCTATCTCTCTGGAATCGATCAAGAAGAGACGATTCTAATTTTATATCCTGAGGCCTTCAAGAAGGAAAATCGAGAGATTCTATTCATAAGGGAAACGAACGAACACATCAAGATTTGGGATGGTGAAAAACTGACCAAGGATCAAGCTACGGAGGTTTCAGGAGTAACAAGAGTGGAATGGCTACAAGATTTTGAGAAGGTATTGCAGTTGATGGCCTTTGAAGCCGATGGATTTTACTTGGGGCATAACGAACACATCAAGCGAGTGACAAAGGATCAAGAAACCCAACAAGATAGAATGATCTCATGGTGCAAGGAAAAATACCCTTTGCACGAATACCATAGGGCCGCAAAGATCACAAGAAAGTTACGCCCAGTAAAATCGAATGAGGAAATAGCATTGATCCAAAGAGCGGCAGACATCGGTGTGGATTCTTTCAAACGAGTATTGAAAGCTTGCAAACCAAATATGAGAGAATTCGAATTGGAAGCAGAGCTAACTTACAACATGGTAAGATCCGGCGGCTCTCATCATGCATTTTTGCCCATTGTCGCATCTGGCAAGAATGCCTGCGCATTGCATTATAATACCAATGATTCCATATGTAAGGATGGCGATATGATTTTAATGGACTTTGGAGTTTGCTATGCCAACTATAATAGCGATACCACACGTTGTATCCCTGTCAATGGTAAATTTTCAAAGCGTCAAAAAGAAGTCTATGCATCCGTATTGCATTGTTTGAAGGAAGGAAGCAAACTATTGCAAGTTGGAACATTTCCTGAGGATTACGAAAAGGAGATGGCACGTTTGGTGGGAACGGAATTGATAAGGTTGGGCTTGTTGGATGCTGCTGAAGTTGCCAATCAGAATCCTGAAAAACCGTTATATAAGAAATACTTCATGCATGGCACAGCACATTATTTAGGTTTGGACGTACATGATGTCGGCTTGTATTCTCGCCCTTTTGAAGAAGGGATGGTACTAACATGCGAGCCAGGGATATACATACCGGAAGAAGGCATTGGTTGCCGATTGGAAGACGATTATTTAATTACATCAACAGGGAACATCAATCTTACAAAAGCAATGCCGATTGAGATCGATGACATTGAGCAGTTGATGAACAACTAAAAACATACGACGAATTTATGAGTACATACGGAATTGGAGGATCTACGATAGAAGCAGAATTGAATGCCATAACAGCAAAGGCACATCTGGTACAACCTCTCCAAAAGGAAGAATTTGAAAAACGCATTGGCAAGGCATGTCAATTGATGCAGTCGCAAAATATACAAGCATTGTATTTGCACGCAGGAACGAATCTATATTATTTTACAGGAACACGATGGAATTCCAGTGAGCGTATGGTAGGAGCATTGTTGTTTCCAAATGGAAGTTTGCATTACATCGCTCCGGAATTTGAGAAAGGAACAATTCTGGATTTCATGCTAATGGAAGGAGAAGTTCGTTGTTGGGAAGAACATGAGAGTCCATATCTGTTGTTTGGTCAAATCCTTGCGGAAAATGACGTAAAGGAAGGAACTGTCTGTATGGATGAAGCCACACCATTTTTTATTACGGATGGCATTGCAATTTGTCAAGAAAGTTACAAGTTGATTAATGCCAAACCTATAACTGCGGGATGCAGAATGATAAAATCCGATGCAGAAATTGCAATAATGCAGGCGGCAATGGATATTACTTTGGAAGTACAAAAGGCAGCAGCTAGAATACTAAGAGTCGGAATCAGTGCAAAGGAAGTTACCAATTTTATCCACGAAGCGCACATAAGGTATGGAATCCCTTCGGGGTCCTATTTTTGCATTGTATTGTTCGGGGTGGATTCATCATTCCCACATGGTGTTAAAACACCAAAGGAATTGGAGGAAAACGAGGTCGTTTTAATAGATACGGGATGTGTTTTACACGATTACATCTCGGACATCACCAGAACCTATGTGTTTGGAGAGGCCAACAATTTGCAGCGTCGCATTTGGAACATCGAAAAGGAAACGCAACAAGCTGCATTCGATGCAGCCATATTGGGGAATACCTGTGCATCGGTTGACAATGCTTCCAGAAGAATATTGGAATCATATGATTTGGGACCAGATTACAAGTTACCGGGCTTGCCACACAGAACAGGACATGGGATAGGTCTGGACATTCACGAGTGGCCATACATAGTACGAAACGATCAAACGATTTTGGAACCAGGAATGTGCTTTAGCAACGAGCCCATGATTTGTGTTCCAGACGCCTTTGGCATTCGTCACGAAGACCATATCTATATGACGAAGGAAGGACCAAAATGGTTTACTGATCCGATGCATTCTATAGAAGATCCTTTTGGATTGAAAGCTTGATGCCATTTGACAATTGAAAACACGACATGAAGAAAAATAACTTTTCCATCAATTGTCCAGAAGTGATGTAAAGATTATGGACAATTGATGGATTAAAGATTACTTGATGATCAATTTCTTGATGGAAGTGTTTTTTCCTTCAGATATCTTTATATGATATAGACCTTGGTTTAGGTGTGAAACAGGAATGGTCTCATTATTTCCTTTGGAAATCTTAGTTTTTAAAACCACTCTTCCTAGGCTGTCATAGAAAACGACATCAGCCATTGGAGTCATCTCAGAAAGCGAGATTGTCACTACGTCTGAAGCAGGGTTTGGATATATGGTAATCACTTCGGCAAAAACATTTGAAGTAGTTGACAACACATCGTTGGCTATGTCCATCTTATATGCGGAACGGCCATAGGTTGCAGCGTAAAGAATCTCTTCTACTTCGTGGATATGCATGTCCGTTACCACCAAAGATGGCATGTTGTCTCCAAAGGGAGCCCAATTTGTTCCATCGTCTGCGCTCGCAAACACACCGACGTCCGTAGCCAAAAACAAATTGCCGTAGCTATCTTTTACAATGTCATTTACAGGGATGTCCGGCAAGGTGTTTCCTATGGCAGTCCATGTTTGGCCAGCATCATTACTTTTAAAGACGTGACTAGGATTCACCCCATAACGATACCCTGAAAACGTGACATACAACGAATTTGTGTCATTCCTATCTGCCAAGACCTTGGTAGTCCATAGATCTGGCAAGGTGCCAGATACATTGTTCCAATTGGTTCCTCCATCTTGGGTGATCCAAACATTGCCATCATCTGTACCAGCAACAATGACATCAGAGTTCAAGGGAGAGACGTCCATCGAGGTGATGGTTCCGAAACTGATGTTTCCTCCTCCTGCGCCATTGGTTAGATCAGGACTGATTGCTGTCCAATTGGTAGCCGCATTAGTGGTTTTGTATACCCGTTGGGTTCCATAGTACAACACTTGTGAATTTTGTGGGTCGAAGGTGATGGGAGTGTCCCAATTGTTGCGATCCCCTCCATTGATTCCTGACATCGCGCTCGAAAATGACCCTGCATTGTTTGTGGACTTGCCTAAGTTTCCATTTTGTGATAAAGCATATACTACATTGGTGTCATCGGCATCTACCAATGGTTGAAATCCGTCTCCTCCATAAATAGACGTCCAATCATTCAGGCCACCAGTCGTGGTGCGAATGGTATTGTTGTCCTGAGTGCCACCATAGATTTTATTTCCATTTTGAGAATCTACATAAAAGCGGTAAAATTGAGTGATGGGTAAAGTTATGTCTTTTACCGAAGTAACTCCATCGTCCGTACTTTTATATAACCCTCCATCATTCCCAAGCAATACTTCCCCATCCATCATGGTGTTGAATGCCAAGGCATGTTGATCTACGTGTGCTCCGGGAAATGAAGCAGACCAAGTGTTTCCTCCATCGGTGGATTTTTGAACTACGAAGTCCACATTGTAGATCGTGTTTTCATCTGTCGGATCTACGAAGATTCCCCTAAACCACCAATGAAAACCAACATTGGTCAATTGACTCGAATTAACGGCTGTCCAAGTGTCACCTCCGTTTGATGTGCGGTATACCCCTTGAATGCTTCCATTGGCGTCGGCATATCGAGAATATAGGACATCAGGATTGGATTGAGATATGTCAATGCTTATTCTTCCTTTGTCATTGGCAGCACTAGGCAACCCGTTGGTTAGTTCACTCCAAGTATCTCCTCCGTCGGTAGAACGATATATACGTGATGTTTCTCCTCCATAGTCCCTGTATTCCGGTCTTCTTTCTCGTTCCCAACTGGCGGCATAGATGATGTTGCTATCGGTTGGGTGATTGGCCATGTCAATGACCCCTGTGATGTCGCTCACGAAAAGTACTTGCTCCCAAGTTGTTCCTCCATCGGTGGTACGGTATACGCCTCTATTGTCATCATCCTTGAACAAAGGTCCCATAGCTCCTACGAATATCGTATTGTCATCATTTGGATCGATAAGTATCTTTCCTATGCTTCCAACGTCGGGCAAACCTTTGCTTTCCCAAGTGAGTCCTCCATCCACACTGGTATATATTCCATCTCCATCATAGGCCAATGAACCTCCACCTGCATTTACTTCTCCTGTACCTACCCATAGGACATCCGTGTCGTTCTTGGAGATTTCGATGTCTCCAATGGATAGCATTTCCTGTTCATCGAAGATTGGGTTCCATGTGGATCCAGCATCGACGGTCTTGAATACCCCCCCAGAAGCAGCTCCAACATAATAGGTTTGAGATTGGTCTATTGGAATTTCAATGTCGGTAATTCGCCCTCCAATGTTTTCTGGGCCTGCAAATTCCCACAAAGCTTGTATTTGTGATTTCTTGGGATGTTGTTTTTTCCAAGCTATGGCATTCGCATAGGCGTCGGTACGTATTTCTCCCGTAGGGTATGCTCGTTGCATGAACATAAAATCATGAGGAGTTTCTTTGGTCGATTTCGAAGCTTCTTTTGTAGCGTTTGCATTGCAACCTATTAGGAACAAACTTAAAAGCCCCAAGAAAATAATCTTTCTCATTTATTTTTGTTTTAATGGATTAATTCAATTTTCCTTAGTTCATACTGCACGCAGTATTTCTGATTTGGTTAGTAGGGCCAGAGGGTATGTTGATTTTTTGCTTTGGCATTAAATTATTTTAATAAGTGTTTGATAATTTGATTCTTGTATTGAACAAAAAATAAAAAATATGATTTTTTGAGTTAATACACAAAACCCAATAGTGATTATATTTTTTATTCTAATGGTTACGCCATCTAAACTATACGATTATCCTTATTCGTTTGGCAAATTTTTCTGCTCTACAGAGATGTTTATTTGGGGTTAAACTTCTTGTTTTATAGTTAGTTGCGTTGTTTGATTATTATGTATTGACCAATTTTAATACAATACAGTTTTATATAAAAATACCCTACTAAAAAATGTTGTATGATAGGGAAATGATATTATCAAACGGAAAACCACAAAGAAAATGAAATATACAATTTTAAAGGAAAAGAATGAAAGTTCAATGTAGTTCCTATCGATTGTAATCTCTAAAAAAAAGTAGAGCGTTATAGAAAAACCAAGGTTGTTTTTTGATGCGTTTACAAAAGAGGCGTGAATTGAATCCTTGCTATTTCAATGTCTATGTTTCAACTAAATGATTTCTTTTATTCGTTTGGCGACCCCTTCTGCGGTGATGTCCCTTTGTGGCATGCCAAACATCTCATAACCGACCATGAACTTCTTTACGGAAGCACTTCTAAGCAAAGGCGGGTAGAAACTCATATGCCAATGCCAATGCTTGGTGTTTTCGTCATTGGTTGGCGCTTGATGAATGCCACTGGAATAAGGAAAAGAACAATTGAATATCTTGTCGTATGCCTTGGTTATCTTTGAAATGGCCTCAGCAAATCCAAGGCGCTCTTTTTCCGTAAGGGAAGAAATGTCTGCTTGTTGTTGCTTTGGGGCTATCATGGTTTCGAAAGGCCAGACGGCCCAAAAGGGAATAAGGATAACGAAATCGTCGTTTTCAAATAGGATGCGTTCATTCTTCTTCAATTCTTGAGAGATGTAATCCCCAAGCAAAGAACTGTTCTTCGTTTGAAAATATGTGGACTGTTTGATGTCTTTTTTCTCAATTTCATTGGGAATGCTGGATTGACTCCATATTTGCCCATGTGGATGAGGATTGGAGCAGCCCATGACTGCACCTTTGTTTTCGAAGATTTGAATGTAATTGATGAAACTGTGTTGGCTCAATGCCTTGAATTCATCTTGCCAAAGCGCAATGACTTTTTCTATGGAAGCAATTTCCATGTCCGCCAAGGTCTTGGAGTGATCCGAACTAAAGCAGATTACTTTGCAGATGCCCTTTTCTGATGTGGCTTGTAACAAGCCGTCATCGATGGAGAAGCCGGGGATTTCTTTTTGCAAGGCCGCAAAATCGTTTTCAAATACGAAAGTATCCTCGTACTCTGGATTGTTTTCCCCATTTGCTCTTGTGTTTCCTGCACAGAGGTAACAGTTGGGATCATGGGGTGGTCTTTTTTCCGTGGTTATACTTTCTTCTTGACCTTGCCATGGTCTTTTTGCCCTATGTGGTGAAACCAGAACCCATTCTCCTGTCAAGATGTTGTAACGTCTATGCGAGTAGTTTTGTATATTCAATTCTTTCTTTTTTAACTTGAGGTGTCAGCTATTATTTTCCATTCACCATCTATTTTTTTGAAGATGATCATGAAGATGCCATCAGCATTTCCAGCTTTTCGTGTTAAATGATACTCTCCCATTACGTAATAGGCGGCATCGTTTATTTTGGTAAGTGCATTTATCTTGAAGTTCAAAGTCCCTGTATGTTCTTTTGTAGGGTATCCTTTCTTATAATTGGCCAATGTCTTGTCCCAACCGTGAGTCAAGCCGCTTTTGCCATAGAATTTCAAGGAATCGGATTTCCAATACCCTTCCATGAATTCTTCTATGTCATTGTTCGACCAGGCTTTTTCTTGCGTTTTCATTACGTTTAAGATGGCTTCTTTGTCTTCTTTTTCGGTAGTTTGGGAAAAGCCATTCAAAAAGCCTAGGATGCAAAGCAATAAGATTGTTTTTTTCATGATTTATGAGTTTATTAAATGTGTCCCTTTGGATATTTGTACATTGTAAATGTTGCAGTCTACATTGAATTGCTCTTTGTATGATGCAGAAATATATGTGCTGAACTCGTCAATGGCACTTTTGCGAATTAAATTCAAGGTACAACCACCAAAGCCTCCTCCCATCATTCGAGCTCCTATGATATCAGGGTTGTTTTTAGCCTTGTCCACCAAGAAATTCAATTCCTCACAGCTTACCTCATAGCAATTTTGCAATCCATTGTGAGATGCAAAAAGCAAATTTCCAAAAGCATTCAAGTCATTGTCGTCTAGGGCTTCAGATGCTTTCAAGACTCTTTTGTTTTCGTGGATGATGTAGGAGGCTTGCAAATATTCTTCAATGTGAAGTTTGTCTTTTATGGTGTCCAGCTCTTCGATGTTTACATCTCTCAAGGCCTTTACCTTTAGCATTGATGCTATTTTTTCACAGGTGGAACGCCTATTGTTATAGGCACTTTCTGACAATGTGTGTTTTATGTTGGTATTGATTAAAAGCAATTGGTAATCTTTGAAATCGATTTCATATTCGGTCGCTTCTATGGACCTACAATCCAATAGCAAAGCCTTGTTTTCTTGCCCAAACATACTGGCATATTGATCCATGATTCCACATTTTACTCCAACGAAATTATGTTCTGCTCGCTGTGATATGAAGATCATTTCTTCCTTGGAGTAGCCTAGTTGAAACAATGTGTTGAGCCCAAAAACGACACTGTTTTCCAATGCGGCAGACGATGAAAGTCCTGCGCCACCAGGAATGTCTCCAGCAAAGACCAGGTTGAAATTCCCTATTTGCTTTCCTGTTTTCTTGATTTCGTATACTACGCCAAGTATGTAGTTTTCCCAGCTGCCATTTTCTTTGGGAACAATGTCATTGAATGTGAATTTTAGTGTTTCATTTATATCGAGGGCCGTGATGTGGCAAAAGTCATTTTTGCTTTTGGAGATTGCAGCGACTATGCCTTTGTCTATGGCAGCAGGAAACACGAAACCATCATTGTAGTCCGTGTGTTCTCCTATTAAATTTATTCTCCCAGGGGAAAACACGAGTAAAGGTTTCTGATTAAACGTTTCCTCGAAATGAAAGGTTATGCCTTCTATTAGTTTTTGTTGATTCATTAGTTATGAAAAATATATATATACTCCAATTACAATAACGCAAATAACAAGTCCAGCTTGTTTTACATATTTCCATGGTGTAATATCGACTTGCTTAGTGTATTCTTGAATGTAATTTTCTGTTCTTGGTTTTATCAGTCCTATTATTAGCATAATCCCAGCGTTCAATAAAAACAAAATGGCCATTATGTCTAAAAAATGTGGATAAGCTTCTGCTTTTATCAATGCCAAATCAGAATCACCTGTGATTCCTGAAGCTGCAGCTTTTTCCAAAGCATTATTTATAAAGTATGGTTGTAGGAAAAACTGACTTAGTATGTATAATAAACAGCCCAATAGCAACCCTATCTTTGCTGCAATTGCTGGTACTTTCTTCGTTAAGAACCCTACAACGATAATTGTTAGAATGGGTATGCTATAAATACCGTTTACTTCTTGTAAATAATCGAATAGACTTCCTGCGTTGGCAATCATTGGAGCGATGAACATAGCAGCAATGGCCAATGTCACTCCAAATATCTTACCATATTTCACCACTGTTTTTTCGTCAGCATCTTTATTTAAATGTTGTTTGTAAATGTCCATTCCGAATAAAGTAACTGAACTGTTCAATACACTATTGAAAGAGCTCAAAATGGCACCAAACAGTACTGCAGCAAAGAAACCAATCCAAGCTTTCGGTAGAACTTTGTTTACTAACATAGGATAGGCTTTATCCGAAGCCTCTAAACTTCCATCAAACACATGAAAGGCAATTAATCCTGGTAACACCACAATTATGGGACCTAGAATTTTTATGAAAGAAGCCAATAGCAACCCTTTTTGCCCTTCTTTTAAGTCTTTTGCTCCTAATGCTCTTTGTATGATTTGTTGATTAGTTCCCCAATAAAACAATTGCACGAGCATCATTCCCGTGAAGATGGTGTAAAAAGGAACAGGGTCTGTTGGGCCTCCCATAGATTTGAACTTTTCGGGGTTTTCGGTAGTCAAGACGGAAAGCCCATCAATAATGCTTCCATCTCCTATCAATAACAACCCAAAGACAGGAATCAATATTCCACCAATCAACAAGCCTATTGCATTGATGGAGTCGGATATGGCAACTGCCTTAAGGCCTCCAAAAACGGCATATATGGAACCAACTATGCCAATGCCCCAAACACAAAGCCAAATGGATTGTGTATGTGTAATGCCCAATAATTCGGGAATATTGAACATGCCGCTAATTGCCAAAGATCCTGAATACAAGATGACTGGCAACAATACCACTACGTAACCAGTTAAGAATAGGACGGAAGTCCAAGTCTTTGTAGCAACATCAAACCTCTTTGCCAAAAACTCAGGAATCGTTGTTAACCCTCCTTTTAGATATCTTGGCAGTAAAAACATAGCAGTCACCACCATTGCAATTGCAGCCAAAGTTTCCCAAACCATCACCGATAGACCACTTTCATAGGCAGATCCATTTAATCCGACAATTTGTTCTGTGGATAGGTTCGTGAGTAATAAAGACCCGGCAATTACTCCTGCAGTCAAACTTCTTCCTCCAAGAAAATAGCCATCAGAAGTATTTTCATTTGTTTTTCTTGTTTTTAGATAGGAAATTAAAGCAACGAGAATTGTAAAGCCTATAAAGGTTAAAAATTGCATAATCTATTTTTTTAAAGGTTGTATTGTAAATGAATAGCTATATGATGTATTGGAAGGGATGGTATATTCAGGATGTACCAATCGTCCCCAAGAAGTATCACCTCCGAGCCCCATTTGTAGGAAATCGATGTTCCATTGTACAGTTTCTCCGATTTTAATGTCGGCACCGTGTTTTGTTGTCACAGGAACCAATCCAGAAGCAGATTGTGCTCCATCACCACTATTGAAATCGAGCTCTGTCATTGCAAAAGGCCAAACACTGGCATTCAACAACTGCTTGGATGTGACTCTCAATGCTATGTTTTCCGAAGCAACTTCCATCCATCGGACATCGGTTTTGTTACCAGTTTCTTGAGGACGAGGGTAACTCTCGAATTGATCTTCGACCTTACCTGAATAAATGCCGGTCTTCATTCCTGTCTTTCTATCCCAATAGCTTTCTTTAGGGCCTTTTCCGTACCAAGAAACGTCCGTGTAGCCCTTTAGAAGAGTCAAGTACATTCCTAGTCTAGGAATGTTAGGCAAATCTTTTGCATTGGGTTTAAACGAATAATCAACCGTTAATTCTCCACTTGAATGCAAATGATACGTGGCATCAACGGTAGCTACATTCTTTGGTGTGGCATAGGTTACTTTGTAAACGATACCTTCCTTGACATTCTTTGGTTTCGAAGTCAATCTGGAAGTATGATTGTAAGTTGCGTTTTGCCAAACCTTGGCCCATTTATCCATACCGTTTCCTAGGTCATTATCAGTTGGAGGTCGCCAAAAGTTAGGACGAATGGGGTGTTTGGTGATTTCTTTTCCTTCAAATCTCCAAGAGCTGATTTCTCCAGATTTAGAATCGATCTTCAATGTCACTCTGTCATTTTTAATCTCAAAAGAATTGTCATAGGTAGTAATTTCCAAAATAGAGCCCAAGGAAGAAGTAATTTCTTGATATTTCCCTTTTTGAATGACAAACTGATCCCAAGCAATTTCATGACCTTTAGGTAGAAGAGCGGTAGTTTCCTTTTGAAGCAATACAACTTCTAAAATGTATTCATTGCCTTTTTCAATGAAATTGGACAAAGAAGGAATTGATAAAGTTGCTTTTTCTTGGGGGAGTACATTGATTGGCAAATCATCTTGATTGGCAATTGCCTTCCCATTTTCCAATAATCTCCAACTTATGCTTTTGTCCGAGAAATCCACGAAGAAGTTCTTGTTTTCCAATTCTACCGTTTCATTGCCCAAATATTTGAATTGAGCTGGCTCATATACCTTTTTGACCTCAGATAGATGAGGATGTGGATTGCGGTATGGGTCAACTAAACCGTTGTTTAAAAAGTTGCCATCGGTTGGTAGGTCTGGATGGTAGTCATGTCCATAGGCCAAATAAGGTTTGCCATTTTCATCTTTGTATTCCAACGATTGATCGACCCAATCCCAAATGAAACCGCCTTGCAAGTTTGGGTATTTTTCAATGATGTCCCAATAATCTTGCAAGTTTCCTACCGAATTTCCCATGGCATGGCAATATTCGATCATAATCGAAGGTTTGTCGGAATTGGAATTCGCGTGATTGATCAAGTACTCTGGCTTTGGATACATTGGGCAATATAAATCCGTGTAGTCTTCTTTGCCAGCAGGTTCGTATTGTACGATTCTGTTGCTGTCATTTTCTTTCAACCATTTATAGGTGGCTCTGAAAACATCACCTTCACCAGCTTCGTTTCCTAAAGACCAAGAATATATGGAGGGATGGTTTCTGTCGCGATAGAACATGCGCTTGGTACGCATCATGTGAGCAGGCAACCAAGACATCTCATTTCCAATTTGCGTATTCTTGTCTATGGCCAATGGGTGACTTTCAATATTTGCTTCGTCTATTACATATAGGCCATAGATGTCACACAAATCCAACCAATGCGGGTCGTTGGGATAGTGAGAACTTCTCACCGCATTGATGTTGTTTTGCTTCATCAAGGCAATGTCCTTCAACATGGATGCCTTTGAAACGACATGTCCTGTATGAGGATCGGTTTCATGTCTATCTACGCCTCTAAAATAGATGGCTTTTCCATTCACCAATACCTGACTATTTTTGATTTCGACACGCTTGAAACCAATGTTTTTGGTAATGTATAGATTCTGATTCGGAAGGTTTTCATCTTTCAAAATGATCTTCAAGGTATATAGGTTGGGGCTTTCGGCCGACCATTGCCTTACGTTGTCTATTATTTTCTCTGAAATGAATTCAGAAGTGGCATTTGCAGGTATTTCAATGCTTTCTATGGTCTTATGTATGCTGTTCTTAGAATCTAAGATTTCTATGGAAAGCTGTTTGCTGACTTTTTCAGAAGAGTTGTTGGTAACGGAAACCATACTTTTGAAAACGCCATTTTCATAAGAATCGTCTAAATTGGTGTCTGCAAAATAATCCGAAACAAATACTTTGGGTTGCGTGTACAAATATACGTCTCGTTCTATGCCGCTCATTCTAAGCATATCTTGGCTTTCCAAATAACTGGCGTCGCTCCATCGGAACAATTGCAAAGCTATTAAGTTATTTCCTTTCTTCAAATACTTTGTGACATTGAACTCCGCCGGTGTCTTGCTACCTTGAGAATAACCTACATATTCTCCGTTGAGGTAGACATACATTGCGGATTTGGCACCTGCAAAGTGAAGAATGACATCTTCGGAAAGAAAATCCTCGTCAAGCATTATTTCCTTGCGATAGGTCCCAACAGGGTTGTAATCGGTTGGTGCATCTGGCCATTTGGTGGTAAATGGATAACGTTCATCCAAATAGATGGGGTGCCCATAGCCTTCTACTTCCCAGTTGGCAGGAACGGGAATGGTTTTCCAATCGGCATCCTTGAAATCGACGTTGTGAAAAGTGTTGGGACGCTGTTTGGGATCTTTTACCCAATTGAATTTCCAGTCGCCATTCAAACCTAGAAAACGTTTGGAGTCTTCACGCTTTTGAATTTCCGAAGCTTCAAAGCCAAAATATGTTGCTCTTGGTGGAAGTTTGTTGTCTTCGAAAATTTTGTGATCGTAATGGAACGTTTGTTCTGCCACTACTGGCAAAGGTGCTTGTTTGCAACCAAACGCAAGACCAAGGATAAATGATATAAGTGATAATTTAAATTTCATCGATATGAATTAAAGTTTCATGAAATCCTCAGCAAGGACTTTCTTCAAATAGAATAATAGCTCTTCCGCATTGTCTTTGGTGAATACAATGGGAGGTTTGATTTTTAGTACATTGTGATCTGGACCATCGGTACTCATTAAAATGCCATGGTCTTTCATTCGGTTGGCCAAATAATCGGTCTGATTCGCCAACGGATTCAAGTTGGCATCAACCAATTCAATTCCCAAAAACAAACCTTGTCCACGTACGTCACCTACTATTGGAAAATCTTGAGCCAATGTTTTCAACTCGGCTTTTAAGTATTCGCCAACTTTCCATGCGTTTTCTTGAAGCCCCTCTCGTTTTACGGTTTGAAGTACTTTTGTTGCTATGGCGCAAGAAACGGGATTGCCTCCAAAGGTATTGAAGTATTCCATCCCATTGGCAAAGGCATCTGCAACTTCCTGCGTGCAGGCTACTGCTGCTACTGGGTGTCCGTTGCCCAATGGTTTTCCTATGGTTACGATGTCTGGTACCACTTCATGCAATTGAAAGCCCCAAAAGGTTCTCCCCATTCTTCCACAACCCGTTTGTACTTCGTCTGAAATACATAGGCCACCTGCGTTTCTAATGGTTTCGTATGCTTTTTGTAAAAAACCTTCAGGCAATTCTATTTGCCCACCACAACTTATTATTGGCTCTATGATGAATGCTCCAACACCACGACCTTTTTGATGAATGATGTCGATTTGCCTTTGTATTTCCTCGACATATTTGTCTGCTGCGTCTTTTCCTCTGTATTTTCCTCTAAAAGTATCTGGCAATGGGAAAATATGGGTGTGTTCCGGAGCACCTTGTCCACCTTTGCCGTCAAACTTGTAGGAGCTTATGTCAATGCACATGTTGGCATTTCCATGATAGCCCACCTCACTGGCTACGATATCTCTTTCTCCAGTATTGGCCTTTACCATTCGTATGGCCAATTCATTGGCCTCACTGCCGGAGTTGACAAAATGCAAGACATTTAATTCTGGAGGTAGGGTGTCTATGAGTTCTTTGGCCAAGGCATTTATGTTTTCATGCAAGTAGCGAGAATTGGTGTTGATAAGGGCCATTTGCTCTTGTCCAGCCTTTACTACTCCATAATGTTCATGGCCAACATGAGCTACATTGTTTACCGTGTCCAAATACTTTTGTCCGTATTGGTCCATCAAATATTGACCAGCTCCACGAACCATTTTAATGGGATTTTTATATTGTAGGCTTAAACTCTTGCCCAAATGTTGCTTTCTGTAGCTTATCAATTCCTCATTGGAGATTGCGTCATTCTTTTGAAGGGTTTCAGATTTAAACAATAAATTTGGATTTGGACAAATGCTTTTCCATTGTTCCATCTGATTGAAAAAAGCTACCCCAGGAAAGTCGTCGGTATGTCCAAAAAGGGAAAGCATGACTTGAAAATGCAGATGTGGCGCCCAATTGCCGTTTTCAGAAGGTGAGCCAAGTTCGGCAATCTTTTCTCCTTTTTCAATGGTATCTCCTAGATTGTGCCCTGTTGCGCTAGCAACGGACAGATGCCCATACAAGGTATAGAATTCCAAATTGGAGATGTTATGTTTCAAAACGACCAAACCCCCATACTCTTTATTGCCAGCATCATTTGTGGCAATGACAACTTCACCTTCCAACAAGGCATGGACTGGCGTGTTGGCGGGTAGCCAGTAATCTACTCCCAAATGGATGCTTCTGCTCTCTCTCCCTTTGTTTCCAATCACGTCATAGGAGGTCGAAGTGTATATGGGACGTGGCTCCAAATAGCCTCCTGCTATAATTTTGTTTGGAATCGTTTTTTGAAGTTGATCTATCTTGAACTGAAATAAGTCCAAGTCATTGAAGTCTTGTTGGTGTCCAATCCATTTGCTTGAAACGCTTAAATCCAAATGATGGACTTCGTTCCTTGCAATGGATGGAAATAGATCTGAAAGTTGAAATAGCTCTTTCGATGCCCAATTTTCAAATGCTTCTTGTTTTGGATGAGCAGTAAATCCGCAGGTGGCTCTAAAGCTGTATTCTGCAAAGTCAGGATTAATCAAATGCCATTTCTTTAGAACCTCCCAAGCAGGTTTTTCACTTATCAACAAATAGGCGTTGTCGGGTTCCTTGATTTTGTTTATGGCCGATTTGGTGACGGAGATGACCAATCGCATGGCGATGGCAATGTACAAATGAGTCAATTCTTCCTCCCGTAAGGGAAAAGAGGAGTGATAGCCTTTTACAATTGGCAGGGACGCTTCCAATGGATCGTTATGATGCATTATGCAATATGCACAGCTAATGGCAAGGTCGTTTATTATTTGGGTATGGATGGCATCTCCATAGTCTATTGCAGCTTTTACGGTGGGAGCTAAAAGGTCATTGGAAACAATGACATTGTTGTCGTTGGCATCATTGTGAACTATTGCCTTTCTTAATTTCGAATACTCGTTTTGTGAAGCTTCAAATTGTTTTTGAAAGGAGGAAAGTATCTTTTTTTCATTCGAAGAGAACAAGTCGAGATGACTTGTAGTCCAAAGTGATTGTGATACGTCCCATTCAAACTCTCGATGGCCTTCAGAATGGTCGAACCCTTGTAGGGCTTTAGTTAACAAACCACATTGTTCTCCCAAGCTAAAGCGTAAATCATCCAATTGAGGGTTCACGTCACTCCAAACTCTTCCTGAAATCCAAGAGAGCAAGCGCACTTTTCTTTGATTGCCAAAATCATCGGTGATTTCTGAAATGGAGTTTCCCTTTTTATCTCTTATCACCTTTGGGGCCGTAATGTTGGCTTTGCTACCTTCTACGAACTGTAAGAGTTTTTGCTGAAAATCCAGATACGTTTCATCTTCATCCGGGCGTGATATCTTTAAGATGTAACCATCTTCATCTTCTATCTTTATCCTAAAGTTGAAATCCACTTCACCTGGAAGAGTTGAGGCCGTGCCCCTAATGTTGAAAAGATCCCAAAGGATGCTTTCGGCTTGTTGTATGGTGATTTGTAAATTTGTGTAGCTCATTGCTATTTTAATCGTTGCTATTTTGGTAAGTGTAAAGTTTACTTGATGTTATGAAATGTTCTGTCGATTTGTCTTCAAAAGGAATGATGTAGAAACCATATTGGTATTTCTTGTTGCCTTTGAATTGATACTTTTCTTGCGGTTTGGAATACCAACTGTCATCCCCAGCGACTCCTCGTTGTCCCAAATCCACATTGAGCTGCACCAAATCCTTTTCTTTGATGTCTATCGTATGTTTGCTTTTGTTTGAATTTTCATAGTCTAGTCCATCCGTAGTGTCAAAATCTTCGTTTTCCATGTGAAGAGCACTAAAACTGAATGGAGTCGAATTGTCCGCAACAAATAAAAACCCATTGTCTTGTTGGTTTGAAAGCGCCATCCAGCGCACGTCTGTCTTGTATCCGTTGTCTTGTGGACGAATATAGGCCACATATTGATCCTTTACTTTCGAAGCATACAGTCCAACGAAGGCAGACGCTTTTCTATCTTGGTAGTTTTCCCAAGGCCCCCGACCGTAATAGGTAAGGTTTTCGTACTCTTTGTTCACCTGCATTCGCATGCCGATTCTTGGAATGTCCCCTTTGTAATTTGTTGGGTTAAGTGTGTTTTCTACATGGATGACTCCTTGCCCTGAAATATTGTAAACGGATTGGAAAGTCGTTTCCACGGTAGGCAGGAAATAAGTTATGGTTACAATCACTCGTCCGTAATCGTCTATTTTATAATCTAGTTTGCTTACAGTATGGTTTAGTGAGGCGTCTTTCCAGCCAATGTTGTTTTTGTGCATCGCGTTTCCAAAGTCATTGTCGGTAACGGCTCTCCAAAAATTAGGTTTAGGGGATTGTCCAGGTTTAAAAATGGTTTTCCCCCTTAATCTATAAGAAGTTATTTGCCCTTTTATCTTAGAAAATACGATGTTGACATCTTCATTGTAAATGATGATGCTTCCTTTTTTTTCATCTATGGCAAGTGCTTGTTTCGCAACGGGTAAAGCCTTAAGCTTTTCCTTGAATTTCGAGGTTAATGAAATCTGTTCGTGTGCGACTTCAAATGCTTTGGGAAGAATGCCCCATTCGTTTTTTGTCTTGGCAGAAATTTCAACGAAGTATTCGGTATTTTCTTTGAAGGAGACATTCGTCAAGGGAATGCGAATCAATTTTCCAGTGTGAGTTTCTATGGCGATGTCTTCGATGTCAATTGTCTTTAAAATTTTTCCATCTGCTTTGATTTGAGCAGAAAAATCAAATTGATCCAAGTTTGTGAAATCATAACCATTTTCAATGAGTATTCTTAATTCATTGTGTTTGTTGATTCCTTTGTCCTTGAAGTTTATGAATTCGTGTGCTTTTTTTACTTCATGCAAGGCAGGTTGGGGGGTTCTATCTGGAAATACGATGCCATTGTTTAAAAATGTATTGTCAGTTGGCATGTTCTTGCCATAGTCGCCACCGTAGGCATAGTAACGTTCTCCCTTTTCATTGGTCTTCCATATGGATTGATCCACCCAATCCCAAATGAATCCACCTTGCAAATTCTCGTATTGTTCGATGATGTCCCAATAATCTTGAAAGTTACCTGTGCTATTTCCCATAGCATGGGCATATTCGCTGGGAATGAAAGGCCTATCCGTTTTGGATTTTCCAACAGCTTCAAAATTGGCAGGAGATGGATATTGAGGTACTATGATGTCTGTATTCACATCCATGTCGTACCAACTACCATCGTAATCCTTGTAAGAGCGTTCGTACTGTACGGGACGTTTGGTGTTGTCATTTGCTTTTATCGCATCATAGCCTTTATGGAAGTTTGTGCCATTTCCAGCCTCATTTCCCATTGACCAAACAATGACAGATGGATGATTCCTGTCTCGTTTGACCATTCTCACCATTCTATCCGTATGGGCTTTTTCCCAATTGGCTTGTTTGGCCAAAGAGTATTTGCCGTAATACATTCCATGGGACTCGATGTTGGCTTCATCTATCACATATAATCCATATTGATCACAAAGTTCATAAAAGCGTCGATCTCTGGGATAGTGGCTTAATCGTACTGCATTGATGTTGTTTTTCTTCCATAGTTCAATGTCTTTTAAAATGAGTGCCTCAGACATTACGTGACCAGTTTCAGGATCTGTTTCTTGGGTGTTTACCCCTTTTAGTGTAATACGTTGCCCATTGACCAAAAGCAAGCCGTTTTTTATTTCGACGGATCTGAATCCAACATGTCGTTTGGTGAATTCTATGACTTTTCCTTTTTTGTTTTTTAGTTCCAAGACCAAAGTATATAGGTTGGGGTGCTCTGCACTCCATTGCTTTACCTTTTGGATGACATTTGAAAAAGAAAGACTGTGTGTTCCATTCTTATTGATTGAAAAACTTTTTTCTTTTGAAGCAATCTCTTTTCCGTCATCATCGATAATTCTGTATGAAAGAGATCCTTTTTGTTCTTTCGAAAGATGATTTTTCAAGTCCACGGAAAGATTGAAAATACCGTTTTCATGAGCACCATCTAAAATTGAGGTTATCTCAAAGTCTTTAAATCTCAATTTGGGTTGTGCGTATACGTGAACAGAACGCTCCATACCGCTTATCCTCCAAAAATCCTGGCATTCCAGATAGGAGCCATCGGTCCATCTAAAAATTTGAATGGCTATGGTGTTTTTTCCAATTTTAGAAGCTTTGGTTATGTTGAATTCCGTTGGAAGTTTACTGCCTTGCGAATAGCCGATGTATTTGCCGTTAAGCCAAACAAAACCACCAGCTTTCATCGCACCGATGTGAATGAACAGTTCTTTCCCATTCCAATTCTCATCTATGGTGAAATCTCTTCGATAGGAGCCTACCGGATTGTAGTCGTTTGGAACTTTTCCGGGTTTTTTGGGGTAGTAGGTGTCTACCAATTCCATGTCTTCTGCGACCATTGCCTTGTAATCGGAGAATTCGTATTGATGATTTACGTAAATTGGAACTCCAAAACCTTCTACTTCCCAGTTGGAAGGTACCTTTATGTCATCCCAATGCGATATGTCTTCTTTTGGGTTCATAAATGAGGTAGGCCTGTCTTTAGGATTTCTAACCCAATTGAATTTCCAGATCCCGTCCAAGGATTGCTGGAATTCTGGATTGTCGTCCATGGCATCCTCTTGCGAAGAGTAGGAAGAGAAAGAAGCATGAGCTGGCAACTTGTGTTCACCAATCATTTGCTCGTTTTCTATATAGCTCTTGTACCCTTCAATGGGATTGTCGTGTTGCGAGTAAGAGTAAAAACCCAACAGAAACAGAAAATAAATTGGCTTAGATTTCATCTTGGTTTTCCGTTAACAACAATATTAAGTGGGCAGCGCTCCAACTAAAGTTTTGAGCATGGAGACCTTCTCCTGTCATCGGGTGGTAGTTTTCTCTTATGGCCTTCCCTTTTCCCAATATGCCATTTGCTCCCTTTAAAATTTGGATGGTGGCCTTGTCCGCTTCATCATCATACCCATAGTTGCGTAAACTCTTTACGCCAAAATAGGATTGATCCAACCAATTGGGGCCTCTCCAATAGCCTTTAAGCGGGTCGAATTTTGGGTGATCCGCACTCATGGTCTGAAAAGGAACTTTAGTATAGAACTTGGTCGTATCCATCATCTTTAACCTTATGGCTTCAGCTTGTTCTTGTGTGGCTGCATTTGCCCAAAGAGCAGTCCAACCTTCGCTACCTTCACCTTTAATGAAGGTTGTTCCCTCTAAATTGGTGTCATAGAACCAGCCATCGTTGAGATCGTAAAATTGAGTTTGTATTTTTTGTTTCAAGAGTCTCGCTTCAGTGGCAAACTTTTTGCTGTCTTCAAACAATTCTAATTCAATTGCCAATTGGCTGAGGTACATTTTTTCAGCATATAGATAAGCATTCAAATCCACACTTTCTTGATTCAATGAATATGCTCCTTCAGAATTCTTGAGGATCTTTGAGTTGTCGAACCTAATGGCGTTATCCATACCACTCTCCCATTTGGCAGCAATCAACGTCCCATCAGTAGAGCCGTATTCGCAAAGCCCATCTTTGTCGTGGTCTCGTTTTGCATACCACCAGTAGTGATATTTTTTCAACTTTGGATAGAATTCCTTTACGAATTTCAAATCCGGGTCTTTTTCATAAATCTTTGCTATTGCCCAAGCCGACAATGGAGGTTTGGTATCACGATAGTTGTGTTTTTCGATTAAAGTGTCTCTAAATACGCAATCGACGATGAAACCATCTTCCTTCTGGAAATCGAACATTAGTTTCATTTGTTTCTTTGCCAAATCAGGATTGTAATAGGATAATCCAACGGCGTGTTTCCATGAGTCCCATGACCAAAAACCGTTGAACCATTTATAATGATAACTAGGGAATAGCCCCTCGTATTTTATTTCACCAGCTGGAATGCGCCAATTGTTTTGCAGTGTCAATTGGGCTTTTGCCAAAACTTCTGCATACTTGTCATCCAAAAATTGTGGTTTTCTATTTTTGACCAAAGCTGACAATTGAGTGTGTTTTTCAGCTTTGCGATTTTGTAAGACAGAATCAAAATCTATGGCCGTTATCTTGTTTTGCTCCTCCTTCCACGAATACTCAGGGAAAATGAAGGTTTGGGATATCGAGTATTCTTTAGACTGATTGGGTTCAAGCAAAATAGTTTCGTAATGCCCATTGTAATAGTTGTCTGCAATCATTAGGGATATAGATTCCTGCAGAAATGTCAAATAACCTTTTGCTTTAGATTTTTCCGAGGTGAGTACGATGGTTTCATTGTCCGAACTAACATTGACTCCAATGTCGAACAACTTGCCACTTATAGAAGGATGAAGTGTGATGTCTGTAGAAGACACATTGGTAATCGTTGTCTTTTGCAATGCAGTATGTCCTGATAGATAAGTGATTTCTTGATTTATTTTTAGAACTTTGTTTTGAAAGGTTTGTTCAAGATGGCTGGAATAGCTGTTTTGAGATTGCAAGGATTTGTTCCAGTCTATGACCTCGGTGTTGCCTTCTCCTTTTATATTTAGATTAACTAAAGCTCGACTGCACCAAACTCCGTTTTGTTGCGTCATTAAAAAAGGACCGGAAAAACCAGAGATGTCATTCGCTGTCGAATCCTGCAAACCAAACGCAAACCAAGCACCTTGATCAGAGAACATCAAACCGGATTTGTCAAAAGGTTCTTTCGGTGTAATGTTGTAATCTAGTATGTTTTTGTCAAATGCATTGCTTTCTTTTTCTAAGCTTTTCGATGGTTCTTTCTTTTCATTGCAACTTGTAAAAAGTACAAATGCGATTATGCTCAAATATTTAATTGTACTGTTCATAGCTTTTCAGGTTAATCATCCAACTTATCTTGTGTGTATCTTCAGGTTTTAAAACTTGTAATCCGTAACTATTGTTAAAACTATCGGCAGGAGCGGTGGTTGGTTCTATGGCTATGTGTTTTCTGTTTTTTGGGGTATATATCTGTAGGTAGTTTTCCTCATAGGAAGTACTGAGTTCTATTTCGTAATCTGGTGTTTTGAAATTTACATTGTTTTTATTCAGAATAAAGCAATCATCAAAGGAGCTATCTTTTATTTGAAGAAATTGATCGAGTGATATGTCCTCAGTTTTTATAGGGATCATGGCCTCATCCACTACGAATTTCTTACTGCTCTCAATCCCGATGAAACTGTTGTATAGATCGCTACTCGAAAAATAAGGATGCCAACCTATATTGAAAGGGAAGGGTTTGGTATCTATGTTCTTTACGGATACTTTCAGTTTTAAATCTGTATTGGTCAAAGTGTATTTGAGTGCAATGGAGTAATTGAAAGGAAACCCTTTGGGTTTACGCGTTTCTTTGTATTCCAATGTGGCAGAAGCTCGATCTTTTGTGATTTCTTTTGTGATTACCTTGAAGGTCTTGTCGTAAATCAAGCCATGAAGAGCATTCTTTTCTTCTTTCGCATTTGTTTCCAAAAGATATTCGTTTTCGTCGAAAGTGTATTTGCCTTCTTTCACCCTGTTGACAAAAGGGAATAGAACCGATGAGGCATAGCTGCTTCCATAGTCCATGTCGCCTGTTTCAATTATGGATTTGTCGTTTATGTATAGCTCTTGCAAACTGGCTCCTAAATTAAGAGCAATTTTTGCATGTGATCTCTTATTGGGGCTTTGTAGCTTTAAATAACCTAATGCGTTGTTTTTGTCTTCAATGGATTCTATGTCAAAAAGTAACATGGCTTTAGAGGGATTTTCGTATGATTAAATTGTTGGGGTTTTCTATTTGTGCAAACTCTTTGTTGATGATCATTTCGGCCAAACGTTTTCCCATTGCCTTGAAATCCGTGGATATGGTGGTAATGCCATCCTCTACAATTTCTTTTAGCAATGTGTCGTTATATGAGATGATGCCAAGATCTTTGGAAAGAATCAAATCGAGTTCTTTGATTTTCTTAATCACCCGAATTAGATTTCTGTCATCTGGGATTAAGTAGACTTCTCCCTTTTCAGGTATTCTATCTCCGATCGTATCTATTACTTCGTATTCAAAATCGTTTTTCATACAAAATTTTTCAAAACCATGGAGCATTCCTGTAGGCTCTATGTCCTTTTGAAAGAGTAGAATCAATTTTTTATACTTCCTTAGCAATTCCAATCCGTTCGACAATGCGCTGAAAATATCCTTTTCAAAGTTTTGGAATATGGAGGGGTATTTGGATAGTTCTTGATGCATTTGATCAAGAATGTAAACCCTGTCGGTTGGCAATCTTTCTAGGAAAATATTGGTTTCCTTCAAATTGGCAGGCATGATGACATAGGTGTTGTATATGCCTATGTTGTCATATATGAGTTTATTGAATACATTGTGATTGAAGTGATGGAAGAAAATATCGACCTCGATGTTGTCTCCAAGATTTTCTATGAACGAATTGAAGAGTTCTTCTTTAAATCCATTCAACTCGTCGAAAAGGAGGAATATCTTTTGCTGAGTATCTACGTTTTCCGTCTTTACATAATACCCTTTGCCAGGTACGGATTGTATGATGCCTCTTGTCTTGAGATCGTTATAAGCAAGTAGAACGGTGTCTCTAGACAAGGAAAATCTAAACTTAATACTGTTAATCGAAGGCAATTTATCACCCCTTTTATAGACTCCGTTGAGGATGGACTCTTCTATGGATTTGATAATTTGCTTGTATTTCGGGATACCAGTATTTTCTTTAATCATAAAATTCATTTGACGAAGATATCAATAAAAAAATAAACTAGTAGCTACTGGTTGGTTTTTTTGTATATTTAACGCTATTTTAGTCAAAAAAAAGTGAATGAGGTATTTGAATTGGGATAAACCGATTGGTTGTGTCTTTAAAAGAGAAGGGAGGGCAATGCTGTTTTTTGTGTTATCCTTATGTATTATGAATGGGAATGCACAAGAATCGAAGGAAAGCTTCAAACTCTCCGACAACGACATCGATTTGATTTACGAGTCGGACAATGCAGAACTAAAGGTAGAAGTAGATAAAAAACAACGAGGTCTGGAAATAGCCACCATTACACTAAGTAGTGGAGAAAAGTTCATTCCTGAGAAGTTATCCATAAAATGGGCCGTACCTTCCAACAACATTGCAGGTTATTGGAGTAGTAGTGCTTTTTTGAATAAGACCATTACCCCGGATTGGGGGCCAGCAAAAGTGAAATCCATGCTGTCAAGGCATGCCCCAGTGATTTCCTTGTTTGGATATGATGATGCAAACAGACAAACCTTTGCAGTATCCGAAGCATTGAATACGGTAATTACCAGCACTTCCGTAAAAGAGGAAAACGGAATGATGTACAATGAGGTGCAACTTTTTACTGAAAAACATAAAGAAGTCAAGGAGTACAAGGTGCAATTGAGATTTGATACACGAGAGATTCCTTTTTCAAGAGCATTGCAGGAAGTGGCTTCTTGGTGGACGACCTTTGACTTGTACAAGCCGGCAATTGTGCCAGAAGCAGCTAAATTGCCAGTGTATTCAAGTTGGTACAGCTATCATCAAAATGTATCAAAAGAGGAATTGGTCAAAGAATGCAAACTGGCAAAGACGATGGGTTTCGAGTCCATAATAGTGGATGATGGTTGGCAGACATTGGATAGCAACAGAGGATATGCCTATACAGGCGATTGGAATCCTGAACGCATAGAAGACATGAAAGGGTTTGTTGAGGCCGTACACGACTTGGATATGAAATTCATCTTATGGTATGCCGTTCCGTTTGTTGGAGAAAAATCTGCCGCCTATGAGAAGATGAAAGGAAAATTTCTGTCCTATTGGGAAGGGCAAGGAACCTATGTGTTGGATCCTAGATTTCCAAAAGTGAGATCGTTCATTATCGAAACTTATGTAAAAGCAGTTAGAGAGTGGGATTTGGACGGCTTCAAATTGGATTTTCTGGGTACATTCAGAGCAAGAAAAGATACGGATTTAGTTGCAGAAGGAGGTCGTGACTATGCTTCCGTAAATGAGGGAACAGATAGATTGATGACTGATTTGATGTCTTCTTTGAGAGACGTGAAGCCAGACATAATGGTGGAATTCAGACAACCATACACAGGGCCAGCAATGAGAAAGTATGGTAATATGCTTAGAGCAGGAGATTGTCCCAACGTGGCATTGATAAATAGGGTGGCTACCACGGATTTGAGATTGTTGAGTGGCAACACAGCAGTGCATTCGGACATGTTGATGTGGCACAATAACGAATCTACAGAAAATGCAGCACTTCAATTGTTGAACGTCATGTTTTCCGTACCTCAAATTTCGGTGAAATTGGCAGACATTCCAAAAGACCATTTTGAAATGGTTCGCTTCTATACCGATTATTGGTTGAAAAATAGAAGCTTGATATTGGAAGGGGAATTCATTCCATATGCTCCACAGAGCAACTATCCGATGATCTCAAGTGAAGATCGACATAAAAAGATTGTTGCATTGTATGGCAATGTGGTCGTAAACGTCTCTTCGGTAAAAGAAATGGACATAATCAATGCCAAGACCTCAAACAAAATCATAATAGATGTTGTTGGAGAAAAACAAGATTACAATTATGCCATCTATGATTGTAAAGGAAAAGAAGTAAAGAAAGATAGAATTAAACTGAAAAAGGGAGTGCATGCGTTCGATGTCCCAGCTTCTGGATTAATTTCATTGATTCCGAAAAAATAATTGAAGAAAAGAATGAAATCAATTTACAGAATTCAAATCATAGCTTGTTTACTGATGCTTGTCGGTATCCAAACTGCATATGCCAAAGATTACAAGCTAACATCTCCAGATGGAAGCATCGTACTTTTGGTTTCAGTGAATGAAAGTGTCAGTTATACTTTGGTGGTAGATGGAAAGCAAGTAATGGCTCCGTCATTTATGTCCATGGCCATTTCCGATGATGTGATCCTAGGAAGAAACACAAGGGTGGTAGGGAAAAAGGTTAAATCGATAGATCAGGTCTTGTACCCCCAGTTGCGAGTAAAGAGCAAGGAAGTAAATGATAGATTCAATGAGTTGGAATTGAAGTTCAAAGGAAATTACAGCATTTTTTTCAGGGCTTATGACAATGGTGTTGCATATCGATTCGAAACAAGATTGAAAAAAGACATCATAGTGAAATCTGAAGAAGCCATATTTAATTTCTCAGATGAAACAAAGGTCCATTTTCCTAGAGAAAAAGAGTTTTTTTCACATAATGAAAGATTGTATGAGTATAGTGGGTTAGATACATTGTCTACAAAAGATTTGGCTAGCCTACCACTTTTAATAGAACCTTCCAAAGCAACGAAGTTATTGATCACGGAGACGGGGCTATTGGATTACCCAGGAATGTGGGTGACGGGTAATAGAGGAAACAGCTTGAAAGCGACCTTTCCGAAATACGTATTGGAAACAAAAGTGGATCGTTTTGAAAGATGGAAGGATGACCGAAGTACAAAACCATCAAAAGTTGGAGATTACATTGCAAAGGCAAAAGGAGACAGGTCTTTTCCTTGGCGTATCATCGGGGTTTCAAAATCAGATGGAGATTTAATTACCAATCAATTGTCCTACCAATTGGCTGAACCAACAAGAATAAAAGATGCAACTTGGATAAAACCAGGTAAGGTGGCTTGGGATTGGTGGAATTTCAACAACGTCTATGGAGTAGATTTCGAAGCAGGTGTAAATACGGAAACATATAGGCATTATATCGATTTTGCCTCCGAGTATGGAATCGAATACATTATTTTGGATGAAGGATGGTATGAGTTGGGAGATGTATTGAAGATTGTGCCAGAGGTCGATGTGAAAGCATTGGTGGACTATGGGAAGACTAAAAATGTGGATGTCATCCTATGGGTGGCTTGGAGTTCCTTCGATCAAAAAATGGAAAAGGCTTTGGACGCTTACGAAAAGTGGGGCGTGAAAGGAATCAAAGTGGATTTCATGCAACGTGATGACCAATGGATGGTGAACTATTATGAGCGTGTGGCGGAAGCTTGTGCCAAACGTAAGCTGTTGGTGGATTTTCATGGCTCATACAAACCCGCAGGCTTGAGAAGAACATATCCAAATGTGTTGACTAGAGAAGGTGTGAAGGGCGCAGAAAACAACAAATGGGCAAAATACATAACCCCTAAGCACAACCTGACGCTTCCATTCATAAGAATGGTGGCAGGTCCAATGGATTACACTCCTGGAGCCATGGTAAATGCGCAAGAGAAAAACTTTTCCATTCACTGGAATAGGCCAATGTCCATGGGTACAAGAGCACATCAAGTGGCTATGTATACCTTGTATGAAAGTCCGTTGCAAATGTTGTGCGATAGCCCAAGCAACTACATGAAAGAAGAAGAATCTACGAGATTCATAGCGAAAATTCCATCAGTTTGGGATGAAACAAAGGTCTTGCAAGCGAAAATCGGAGAGTATTTGGCCGTAGCTCGCAAGAATGATTCGAAATGGTATGTAGGAGTTATGAATGATGAAGCACCGAGAGAACTTAAAATAGACTTTTCTTTTTTGGAAACAGGGAGCTATACCATCGAGATATTCAAAGATGGAGTTAATGCCAACAGATATGCCAGTGACTATAAGTTAGAAACAAAGACAATAACAAACAAAGATATTGTCATCGCCAAGTTGGCTTCAGGTGGCGGTTGGAGCGCAATTGTGACAAAAAATGAATAACATGCCAAATAAACATATGACGATAAAAACAAAAGGAAGATCAAAGGCAATGACCATCTTGTTGCTATTGACCCTATTTCAGCTGTCTTGTGCCAAGAATAAAAATGCAGAGGTACAAGTCCAACCCGGGGAATCAGAGCCAAAACCCAACATACTTTGGATTTACCTGGAAGATACGGCACCATTGTTAAGTGCCTATGGAACGACCCTCATTTCTACACCAAACATAGATAGCTTGGCACGACAAGGCGTTTTGTATGAAAATGCCTTTATGCCGGCTCCAGTATGTTCGGCAAGTCGCTCCAGCATTATTACAGGAGTAATGTCTACTACTACTGGAACTCATAACCATCATAGTTCCAGAACCAAGGAATCGGCTATTGATTTGCCAAAAGATTTGAAGACGATTCCAGAAGTATTTAAGGAAGCAGGGTATTTTACGTTCAACAACGGTAAAGACGATTACAATTTCGATTACGATAGACGAGAGTTATACAGTCAAGACTACTATATGCATCCATTGTATGGGAAGAGTGGTGTAAGATTGGATCTGGACAGCTTGAAGACGAAACAACCGTTCTTTGGGCAAATACAAATGTATGGAGGGAAAGAAATCTTCTCCTCATCCTTCAAGGACAAGGTGAAGACCCCAGTAGATAGATCAAAGATCACATTGCCACCCTACTTGCCAAATCATCCTGCAATCATCGAGGAATATGCAAGTCATTTGGATGCCATTCAAATAACCGATGAGAAGGTTGGCGGCATCATCAATAAGCTGAAAGCAGCAGGAATACTTGAAAACACGATAGTCTTCTTCTTTTCTGATCATGGCATGCGAATGACGAGAAACAAACAATTTTTATACGATGGAGGAATCCAAGTACCATTGATCATCGCAGATTTCACCAAGCAGAACGATGCACTGCCAGCAGGAACAATCAGTGAGGACTTGATTGCAGGATTGGATCTAGGGACAAGTTCCTTGGCTTTGGCAGGAATAGAAAGACCAGCATATATGGAAGGGCGAAACATATTTGACGAAAAAGAAAAACGAAAATATGTGATTTCAACTCGAGATCGTTGTGACTTTACCATAGATCGCATTCGTTCCGTAAGATCGAAAGAATTCAAGTACATCCGCAATTTTATGACAGATAGACCATACACGCAACCAACCTATATGGATGTGGATGGCATCGAATTCGTAGAGGTGATGCACCAATTGTATGAAGAAGGGAAATTGAATGACATACAAGATAGGTTCATGTCCAATGAAAGACCTTTGGAAGAATTATATGACTTGAAAAATGATCCTTTTGAATTGAACAACCTTGCGACAAATCCAGATTATGAAGCTGTTTTGAAAAAATATGCTGTCGTCTTGAAAAAATGGATAGCAGATACCGGAGACAAAGGGCAATATCCGGAGGATGAGGAAAACTTGAAGTTGATGTTGGGTATTTGGGGGAAACATGCAGTGAATCCGGAATACGAAACACTTAGAAAGAAATACCCTGAATTGGCAAGTTCATTGTTCTATTTGAAAAGTGAACGTTTCAAACTAATAGACTCAACATATACCGAAGCACCTTTGGTCGAATTGAATTCACCAACAGAAAAGGCAAAACAGAAAAAGAACCCCTAAAATATAGACAGTACAGTTTTGGTTAAATTGTAATTAATGCTTGCAATCCTATTATCCGAATTTTCGTGATAATAGGATTCTTGTTTAAAAAGGATAAATGCAATATTTTCATATATTAGCTTAGTATGATTTGTAAAAAAAACGTCCCCTTGATTTGTATCTGTTTTTTTGTTTTTTTCTCTTGTAAAAGAGATAAGGACCATTCAAAGGCAGCACCATTTGGAATGGTTTGGATTCCTGAAGGAACCTTTGTGCAGGGAGCGGTATCTCATGATGCCATGGCACTGCCTAGGGAAAGACCAAATTTCAAAGTGAAATTGGATGGTTTCTTCATGGATGTTTCAGAGGTTACCAATGCTCAATTTTCAAAATTTGTAGAAGAAACAGGATATGTTACCTTGGCAGAACGCCCCATCGATTGGGATGAAATGAAAAAGGAGTTGCCCAAGGGAACTCCAAAACCAGAAGATTCCTTGTTGCAGCCAGGGTCCTTGACATTTAAAAAGACAATAGGGCAACAACCTAATCTGCGAGATGTATCCAGATGGTGGAACTGGACTTTGGGAGCCAATTGGAGACATCCACAAGGTCCAAAAAGCTCCATAGAAGATAAGAAGGATCATCCAGTGGGGCATATGGCCTATGAAGATGCAGTTGCCTATTGCAAATGGGCAAATAGGCGATTGCCTACAGAAGCAGAATGGGAATATGCCGCTAGAGGCAATCAGAAAGATGTGGTCTACCTTTGGGGGAACGATCAATCCATACTCTCCAAAAACGCCAATACATGGAATGGCAATTTCCCTATGGACAATACAGAAAAGGATGGATATGAGCGCAGCGCCCCTGTAAGGCAATATGCTCCAAACCCCTTTGGATTGTATGATATGGCCGGCAATGTTTGGGAATGGACTTCCGACTGGTATGATGAGAGCAGAAATCATAAGCTTGCAGCAAACGAATCACCTGTCGAAAACCCTCAAGTGAAAGATCCCAACCCATACAATCCAAGCATTCAAGAGAAGGTGATTAAAGGAGGGTCGTTTTTATGCAACGCATCATATTGTTCAAGCTATCGCATATCATCAAAAATGAATTCAAGCATTAACTCGTCGGCAGAACACATTGGTTTTAGAACAGTCGCAACACCTAACATGCTCCAAAAAGAATAATTTAACCATAAAAATATTTGACCCCTTTGAAACGATCCAGTCTAAAGCTTCACCATTTGCTACTTCCAATAGTCTTTTTATTCATCCTCATAACCTTCGGATTGGTCATAGGACCTACCTATTTTGATTTGAAACCATTTCCTTTGGAAATCATCTTTTTGCTATCGGCAGTGTTTTCTGCCATAGAATTAATGATTTTGGGGTATGAGTGGAATAAGATCCAGGATGCAATCGTAAAAAAGATAGCCAAGGGATTTCCTATAATTCTCATTTTCTTTTCCATAGGTGTACTTATAGGCTCATGGATTATCTCTGGTACGATTCCCATGTTGGTCTATTATGGCATAAAGGTGATAAGTCCAGATTACATGTATATCATTGCCTTTGTTGTGCCTATAATCTTTTCAATGTTGACGGGGACCTCATGGGGATCCATAGGGACGATTGGAGTTGTCATCATAGGGATAGCATCCATAGCAGGAGTGGATTTGGGAATTACTGCGGGAGCAATAGTTGGCGGAGCCTATTTTGGGGACAAGATGTCTCCACTTTCCGACACGACAAATCTGGCTTCGGCAGCCACAGGTGTAAAGCTCTATGATCACATCCATTCCATGATGTATACGACCTTTCCTTCTGCCTTGATTTCTGCCGTGGTATTTTTCAGCTTGTCTTTTGTCTATCCTGCATCAGCTGAAGTGAATAATGAGATGGCTTCACAAACTACTTTGGCGGCAATAAAGGCCTTGTTTAATTTCAATGTCTTGTTGATAGTTCCTCCGGCAATCGTATTGTATGGCTCGTTAAAAAGAAAACCGACAGTACCGGTAATGCTTTTGTCAGCATTGTCTGCCTGTGTCTTGGCTTTGGTTTTTCAGAACTATTCATTGGAAAATCTATTGCAAACCCTCTTGAAGGGGTATGATGTCAATATGGCGACTTGGACAACTGCAGTGCCAGACAACGTGCAAACTCTTTTCAATAGAGGTGGACTGTATGCGCTTAACGAGGCAATCTTCTTCACATTCATGGTGTTCATCTTCATAGGGATATTGGATATGGTAAAGGCAATGCCTACGTTGGTCAACATCGTTTTCAAAGGTGTCAAGAAAAAATGGGCATTGATAATTTCTTCTTTGGTGGCAACGGCATTTACGAATGCATTCACTTCCAATCAAAGTGCAACCAGTTTCATCATAGGAGACGCATTCAAATCGGCATACGATCGTTTGAAAGTCCCAAGGAAGGTCCTGTCTAGATCAATAGAGGATTATGGAACCATGATAGAGACGCTGATACCATGGACGGCATCGACTTTGTTTGTGGTATCGACTTTGGGAGTGACTTTTGCAGATTATTGGCATTGGCAATTGCTGTCTATTTTAAATGTTTTTGTAGCTCCAATTCTTGCACTTACAGGCATTGGATGTTTTTACAAGAAGAAGGACAAAAAAAATGATTATAAACACATTCTATTTAAATGAAAAAAACAAATATAGAGACGTTGTTGTCTCACGATGGTAAAAAAGCCCATAGCAAAGGAGCAGTGGTGCCACCGATATATCAGAATTCCTTGTTTACAATGAAGGATTGGGATGATGTCGACAAGACCTTTGACGATAGGGTAAACAACTACATATACACGAGAGGGAACAATCCATCAGTAAGGGTCGTAGAGGAAAAACTAGCCAAGATTTCCCGAGGAGAGAGCGCAAAGTTGTTTGGATCTGGAATGGCAGCAATTAGTGCTTCCATACTTTCATGCATAAAGAAGGGAGATCACATCGTTACTGTAAAGAACATATATGGTCCTGCCAATAGTTTGTTGCAAAAGTATTTCAAGCCCAAGTTCGGAATAGAGGTCACCTACATTACGGGAACGGACATCAATGAATTCAAAGAGGCCATTCAACCCAATACATCTTTGATCTATTTGGAAAGTCCATCTTCGGTCGTTTTAAGCTTGCAGGATTTGGAAGCGGTGGCCAAACTTGCCAAGGCCAAAGGAATAAAAACGATCATAGACAATACTTGGGCATCTCCTGTCTTTCAAAAACCATTGAGTCTAGGGATAGATTTGGAAATACATTCTTGCTCAAAGTACATTGGAGGGCATAGCGATGTCGTTGCCGGTGTCGTAATAGGTGGAGAAAAAGACATAAATGACCTATTCACGAAAGAGTTTGAATTGTTTGGTGCAAAGATAGCGCCTTTTGAAGCATGGTTGTTGTTGCGAAGTCTAAGAACCTTGAAGATAAGGATGGATCAGCATCAAAAAAGTGCATTGACCGTGGCGCGTTTTCTGGAAAAACACCCAAAAATAGCAAAGATCAATTATCCGGGATTGGAGAGTTTTCCTCAATACGAATTGGGAAAGAAACAAATGACTGGTTATAGTGGCTTGATGAGTTTTCAATTGAAAACAGACGATCTGGATAAGATAAAGACATTTTTCAATGGATTGAGTTTATTTCAAATAGGTGTTAGTTGGGGAGGTCATGAAAGTTTGATCTATGCACCAGCGATCAGCTACTTGAAAGAGTTGAGCAAAGAGCAATTCGAAGGAATGGGAATTAGCTTGGGAGATATGAGAATATCCATAGGGCTGGAGTCTGCAGAAGATTTAATTGAAGATTTGGATTTGGGATTGTCCAAAATCTAAATAGGCATCAAATTAAAAAGACACACTGTTCGAAACAGTGTGTCTTTGACTCATCTAAACGTTCTTAGGGGTTCTACGTTAGCTATTGATGTGTTATCTTAATATGAATCCATCTTTCATGGGATCATTGGGATCGATTACAAAAGTTTGCTTTCCAGTAATATGTGCTGTTCCTTCCACTTGGGGGATTACCGCCGTGAAAGGGCCGTAATCTTCTTCCGAAACCGTAATGCTTTCGATGCTCATGGTCTCACCATAGGTGATTTCCTTTCTCGCCTTGTTGATGGCCACCCTTCCTGATACTCCAGAACCGGTAGGGCAGCGATCCACTTCACCTTCTGCAAAGATGCAGACGTTGCGGCTATCGTTGCCGGAAGGTTGTTTGTCGTTGTCGATGAATATGGTTCCGTACAGGAAGCTCAAATCATCTATAAAGGGATGCACTATGGCTTTGTCGGATTTCATTACTGCGTTTTTAATGGCCATTCCCTTATTTATCAAAGCTCTATATGAATTGGAACTCAAGTCGAAATCGAAATTGTTTTTTGCCATGTCGACGTAGGCATAGAATGCGCCGCCATATGCAAGATCATAGGTTATCTTTCCTAAGCTCTCGATGGTTACGGTTCTGTCTAGACCAACAACGAAACTAGGTACACAATGAAAGCGAACTCCAGTGACGTTTCCATTTTCAACATTTGCAAAGGAGGTTATCCTACCACAAGGCGCATCGATCTTCATCACGTTTTCTCCTTCTTTCACGTCAACCCAATTCATTTCTATTGCCAAGGAGGAAATGGCAATGATGGCGTGACCGCACATCGTAGAATAGCCTTCGTTATGCAAGAAGATGATTCCAAAATCGCCTTGGTCGTCATTTGGAGGTAATAGTATGCAACCATACATGTCGGCATGCCCACGAGGCTCAAACATCAAGGCAGTACGTAAATAATCAAAGTTTTCTCTGCAAAAATGTCTGTATTCCAATACGGAATTTCCTTTCAACTCAGGGAAACCATCCACTATGACTCGCAATGGCTCTCCACCGGTATGCATGTCTATGGTTTTTATTTTAAGCCAATCCTCGTTTGGAGTAAAATCTGTTTTTGAAAGTATGTTTTGATAGACTTTACCCATTCGAATACTTTTTGTAGTAATAATTGGCAGCAGTTAAATCTTCCAAGGCGTGGCCAACGGATTTAAAAAATGTTATCTCTTTGTCTGATGTTCTTCCGACTTTTTCTTTAGAACAGAGTTGAAATAGGTCTGCTTTGATTTCTTCGACCGTCAATGTGCCATTTTGCAAGGGTATGACGATGTCTCCACTTTCTTTTAAACCACCTTGGTAGGTGTCTACGAATACCGAAGATTTTATGACAGCTTCATCATCTGCTTCCCTTGTGTCTTTCTTGTAAGCGCCTACCAAATCTATGTGTTGCCCTTCTTTTAAATGCTTCCCTAAGACCAAAGGTGTTTTGGAAAGCGTAGCAGAAGAGATGATGTCTACTTTGGAAATTTTTTCTTCGATGTCTCGTATCGGAGTCACTGTGAATTTTTCGTTGGACAATTGATTTGAAATGGCTTGAGCCTTCTCAAAGTTACGTCCCCATACAAATACTTGTTTTATTGGGCGAACGGCAGCGTGTGCTTTTATCAGATTTATGGACAATGCTCCAGTTCCTATCATCAAGAGGGAATTGGAATCTTCTCTAGAGAGAAAGGACGATGCTAGAGCAGAAGCTGCAGCAGTTCGTTTTGCTGTCAAACTTTTGGCTTCCAATATGGCTTTGATGGTACCTTTCGTCGCATCCAAATAAATATAAGTCCCATTTATCGAGGGTAAATCGAATTGATTGTTTTCAGGGCTGACAGTAACTATCTTTACACCGGCACTTTCACTGGGGTTCCATGCAGGCATTAACAACAAAGTAGAGTCTGTGCTTACTTCAGGGTTTGGAAAGTCATGATGATGACGCATTGGGACAATTGTCTTTTTCGAGGAAAATGCCAAGGCCAATTCTGAAACCAAACCTGCAAAGGAAGTATGCGTTTCGATAAAAGATGTATCTATTTGTATGATTGGATCCATATGGCTCCAAAAATAGGTGTTTACACCTCTTTAATTATATATTATCTATGTTAAGGCTAATATTGTATGTTATATGGATAAAATAGTATTAATTGTGTTGCGATTTCATTGGGAAAGGTATGCTAAAAGCATTTCAAATCAGTAAAATTAGTGTATTTGCATCGAAGAAATGAAACTATCTTCCCCATAGAATGGCAATTACCTTGGAGTCTTTAATGTCATCGAAAGCATAGTTTTCCTTGTCTGGTCCATTGTAATTGGTCAAGGACATTTCATAAGAAATGTTGGAGTCTTCCTCATGGAGATAGATGCGAAAATGATCTGTCACTATTTTAATGTCGGAACGTTTAGCCTTGATGTCGTCCAATGTATTGCCAATTGCAATGCCATACGCATCTGAAATTTTGGAATTGCCTTTTATTGTGATATGCGATAGAACATTGCCTTTCGTATCTGGTGTTGAGAAGACCAAATCTTTGTCTATCGTATAATACACGTAATCTGGACCATCCTGTTGCCCAATCTCCTTTTTTATTTCAGCATTGGGGAAATGCTTTGTCAATATGGGGGCTTCCAGTATCATGGCTTTTTTTAGTCGAAAATCATTTAAGGCATCTTCTTTCAAAACCATAGAACTGGCACTGGCACTTTCCTTGGGTTCTTCAATCAATGATGGCTCGTCCATAGTTGTGAAATCCTTGTCTTTTTTTTCTTTGCAGGCTATTGAAGTCGTAATGAGCAATAACCATACGAGGGATTTCATCATTTTCATCAGAGGAGTTTTTCGATTAATGATAAAGATATGAAAATTAAGGAAAAGAGTTGCATCCAACGATAATGTATAAGCATTTGAATCTTGTTTCTGCTTCAATATTACTGTGTTTAAACTAAAATAATATCAATTATGGATAATATAATACAATATGACTTTTTTGTGAAAGGCTATCTTTAACGAATTAATAATACCCTTAATAAAAAATAAATCGATGAACGCATTTAAAGGAATACTCATATTGTTTTTGGCTGCTACCTGCCTTTTTTCATGTAAAGAAGAGAAAGACCCTTTGCAAGGACTAACTTTTAAAGAACAATTAAAGGTACTTTTTCCCAACTCGGAAATTAGTACCATCGAGGTCAAGGATCATTTCACGGAAGCTTTTAAAATGGTGTTGAAACAACCATTGGATCATAAAGATCCAGATGCGGGAACGTTTGATCACCACATATATCTATCTCACACAGACTATTCCAAGCCAACGGTTTTGGTTACCGAAGGTTATGGGGCAAAACATAGAACGTACGAATTGAGCAAGGTGTTGAAATCCAATCAAGTGATGGTAGAATATAGACTTTACGGAAATTCTAGGCCAACGCCACTTCCATGGAAACACCTAACCAACGATTTGGCAGTAGAAGATTACCATGATCTGGTAACCAAGTTAAAGAAATTGTATAAAAGTAAATGGTTGTCTACAGGCATTAGCAAAGGAGGGGAAACAGTTTTGATATACAAATCCAAGTATCCGGAAGACATGGATGTGGCGGTGCCATATGTTGCGCCTTTGATCAATACGCAAGAAGACCCGAGAACGGAAGAGCACATCAATTCGGTAGGCACGGCAGAATGTAGGGACAAGGTTACCAAATTTCAAAGATTGACGCTGGAAAACAGAGAAGCGGTCTTGGCAGAAATGGAACGTGTGTCCAAAGAAAGCAAAATGACATTTACAGATGTCCCGATGGAAGAAGCCTTTGAGTACGCCGTTTTGGAATTCCCATTTTCGTTTTGGCAATGGGGAGGAAAGTGCGAAGACATTCCAGATGAGACAGCAACTCCGGAAGCACTTTTCAAATATGTAAATCAAATTGTGGGAGTAGGTTTTTACAGTGACGAGGGCTATCACAAATATTTGCCATCCTTTTATCAGCATATGAATGAATTGGGGTATTACGGATTTGATACGACACCAGTGAAAGATCTATTGAATATTGTACATGAGCCGACCAACAAAAGATTTTTGCCAAAAGGCGTGCCCATTGCCTACAACCCCGATTACATAAAGAATGTGAGAGATTATGTGGAAAGCAAGGGAGATAGAATACTATACATCAACGGTGCCTATGACACATGGGGAGCTTGCGCACCTACACCGAAACCAAATGTAGATGCCTTGAAAATGACGCTTGAAGGCGGAAGCCATAAAACGAGAATCAAGCACTTCTCCGATGCAGATCAGCAAAGAATATATGATAAACTACAAGATTGGCTGGGTGAAACCATAGAAATATACCCACTATAATATTTTGGTTTGTCTATCGTAAAAGGCCTCTTGTTGTTTTTTCAAGAGGTCTCTTGCCATTTTCTTCTTGTAGGCATAAATTTCTTCTTCTGTGGATAAATCGCCATAAACCTTGTCGTTCAATGCGTTGTCAGCATTTAGCAACACACTTCTTTGATGTGTTTTTTGAGCTGTCCAGGATTTTATTTCTCCTTCCAAATCCTCCAATTTAAAGTCATACTCACCCTTTGGAGATAGGAGCTTGGCAAATATTGGAGAGGTCTCTATGGCTAGAAACAAAAGAAAAATGAAAAAAGAAGGAAGCCATGGCAATGTTCCCAATGCGCTTACACGAGCCATCAAGCCATCGAAACCATCGATGATGGGTTGAGAAGAGGAAACTTGAGCATCGTATTCTGCCTTGAGATTGACCATTTCCGTTTCGGCGGCTACTATTTTGGACTTGTTCGTTTCTTTGAGAGTTTGCAACTCGGCCAAAGCAGCATCGTGTTTCTCTCTCTTTTCTTTGTAGACAGGTCCTTTTCCCAACAATTTTGTGCCAGCTGTGCCTTCTGCTTCATTGATGTAGGTGTCATAAAGCGCATTGACTTCTGTTTCCTTGTCATCGATTTCACTTCGCAAGGCCTCGATGCCTTGTTGCAAGGCTTCTGTCTTTGGAACGTATTGCAATGCAATTTGATCCTTGTTTGCCAATGTCAAATCGTTTTTTTGCTCTAAAAGCACTTGATTTATTTCTTTTTCGAAAATCTTCAGTTCCAATGGTTTGGAAATGACGACAGCAATGATCACGGCCAACAACAAACGTGGGGATGCTTGAATGAGTTCGTCGATTATGTTGTTGCGTTTCTTGATCGTTGAAACAATGAAGCGATCCAAATTGAATATGAGCAAGCCCCAAACCAAGCCAAAGCCCAAAGCTGCAAAAGCATTGTCGAAAACGGTATATAGAGCATATGATGATGCAATGAAGGCCATCAATGCGGTAAAGAATACGGTGGCACCAATACCAGCATATTTATTTTGTTCACCAATGGAAGAATCTTTTAAGATGTCGGTATCTGCTCCAGAACAGATGATAAAGAATTGTTTTAGCATAACGATTAATTTGATTGATAGAGTATTAGAACGCGCAAACTAATGATTTGTTACATAAAAAGCCTCGAATTTTCGAGGCTTTCTTCATGTTTGAATTAGCAATACGACTAATTGTTGACTTATTTCTTACGATAAATGTCTACGCTTGTCTTTACAAAAGTGTTATTTGCCTTTTATGGTAATGGGGGTTTTGGATATTTCGATCGTGGTTTTTCCTTTGTTGGTTTTAGAGGAGATGTTCAGCTTTCTATTGTTCTTGAGCAATTCGATTGCTTTGTCCGACGTTATTTTTTTACCATTGTAAATGAACGTTGCCCCTTTTTTTGCCATGTCGATAACGTAGTCCAAAGGAGGCTTTGGTGGCGGTGGTGGTGGCGGTAAATCAGATTTTTTTCCTTTTACGACCTTTGCAATCGGTGCTGGCGGAGGTGGAGGCGGCGGATTTTTTGAAAAATCCACGTTTTTTACCGTTGATGTAGTTCCTTTCGATTGAGAAAGTTTAACAATGTATTTTCCACCAGCTATCTTTTGGGTAAGCATATCCAGTTTCCCATACTTTTTGTATAGTGTTATTGCTTGTTTGGCAGTTATTTTTTTACCTTCATAATAAATGACATCTCCATTCTTCCCCATTGTTTTGATGTATTCTTCAAAAGTAGCTGGGCTATTTGGTTTTGGTGCACTTGGTGGCGGTGGAGGAGGTGGTAAGCTTGATGAATCCCCTTTCACGACTTTTGGGGAATTGGAATGCTTTTTATTGTTTTTGTCCACGAGTTCAATCATTACAGGAGTCAATGTTTCATCTTTTGTCTTGATCATGAAAAGTTGTATGTTTTGACCAATTGCAGCACTTTCTAGATTCCTTCTTACTTTTTCGTTACCGATTAATGTGTTTCCAGTAATGCTTTCAGTAGGTTTGCCAGGGAACTTAATTTTAAATTTGGTGACAGCATTTCCTGTAGTTGTCGAAAGAATGAGTCCTTCTATTCCTTTTTTGGATAAGAACAAAGTACAGTCATCACATTTGATCCCATTAACGACAGGAATTGTCTTCCTATATTCGGTATCATTGCCTCCAATGGAATTTGCTAGTTCAAGCTCTTCTTTGACTTCATCCATTGCGGATTTGGTCTTGACTTTGCGATAGGTGTTTTCAAAGCCTTTTTCTGTGTAAAGACGAAATTGATAAGGTTGGGAGAATTTGTCGCTTCTAGCATTTAGATGTACAAAACTACCTATAAAATGAACGATATCAGTGAATGAGTAGTTGTTCAACTCTTTGTTGTCGACATTTTTTCCATCTATCCAAATGGCGTATGTGCTTGCGTCCTTCCATGATTCATACTGATTTTTCGTTGGTTTTTTTGCCTTCACCTCATTTAGGTTCAATCCAGGAACCTTGGGATATTTATCGACAGAAGCCTTTTGTGAGTCGGACATCAAGTTATAGATAGCGACAATTCTCTTGTATTTACCGCCATTTATTCTATTCTTCGTCTTGTATTCTTCCATAAATGCCCGGTACTCGTTCATCAAGGATTCTGTAACTCCTTTGGAAGGTGTTCGTTGTAAGGTGGAAGTTTCCATTAAAGGTTCTGTTACCTTTTCTACTTCTTTGGTGTTGCTAAAGCTGAAGAGTAATCCTCCCAAAAGGGGAAGAAGCAATAGGCTTCTCAGCCAAATGGCTTTTTTTGATGATTTTGATTTCATAATTGTAAATCGTTTTTTGATTAATGAATAGTTTATGGCATTTGCCAATGCCGTTTGTGATGCGTTTGATGAGAACGCCAAAAGAATTTGTTGATATGTAGAGGAGTCTGTTCCTTGGTTTAAAACGGCTTCGTCAGCCAAAAATTCATGATTTAACCTGATGGCTTTCTTGCTTGAGTAGATCAAAGGGTTAAACCAAAACATGATTTGTAGAAACTCTATGAGGAGAATGTCCAAACTATGTTTTTGCTTGGCATGTGTTTCTTCGTGTAGTATGACCTCCTTCGGTATTTGTCGTGTTTCAAATTTGTTTTTATTCAAAAAGATGTAATTGAAAAAAGTATGGGGAGCAATGGAATCCAACAACAAGACACGAGTGTATATGTTGCTTTTGTATTTTGGATTCTTCTTTATTCTCGATACGATTTGAAACAAATTCAAGGAGAACTTCAACCCAAATAGCAATACTCCCATGGCATAGATGCTCCAAAGCACAATGGGTAGATAATTTGTGGGTTCTTCCTGCATCACCTCTTGAGGAGGCACATCCATTCCAAAGACAAGGGGTTGAAATGAGCCCAAGACCAGTTCTGGCTCTACGTATTCTGTAAATGTGATCAAGGGAATGATGATAGATAGTAGCAAAGCAGCGAGCAAATAAAATCGCTTGAAGGTATGAATAGACTCTTTTTCAAGCAATAGCTTGTAGAATATTAAAAATATCGACAAGCAGGCACTGAATTTCAATAGGAATAAAAGCATGATTACTTGTTTTTTATTTCGTTGTCTATGATGGCTTTCAAATCCTCCAGCTCTTCTTTGGATAGATTGGTTTCCTTGGTGAAAAAAGATGCGAATTGTGAACTGCTATCGTTAAAAAAGTTCTTTATCAAACTATTTACGTGCTTTGAAAAATAATCTTTCTTTTTTACCAAAGGGAAATATTGTCTGGAATTTCCGAAGCGCTTGTAATCGATGAATCCCTTGTCCGTCATACGCTTCAATAGGGTCGCAACGGTAGTGGTGGCAGGTTTTGGTTCTGGATAGGCCTCCAACAAATCTTTCATGAAGGCCTTCTCCAATTTCCAAAGGTGGTTCATCAAGTCTTCTTCGGTTTTTGACAATTGCATCTTTCTACACTTTTAGAATTAACTCTACAAATGTAGAATTAATATTTGTATTCTACAAGTGTAGAGTTGTTTTTTTTGAATGCAAGTAAACCTTATCTATTGAAAGGTTGTTCATTTATCCAATTGAAGCCTCTCGTCTTCAAAAGGAAATTATCGTCCTTGCGATAGAGAACAATGCTTAGAGTGTCGGAATTCAAGATGCCTTTCAATTCCAAATAGTCTCTACTTGAATTGTCGTAAGTGAAATTTGGAGTGTCTGTTTCCAATTTAGATTCATTGAAGACAATTTGCCTTGATATGGAATCCGGTTTAAAGGTATGATAGCTCTTCTTTCCATCCATGGCCTTTATGATAGCTCGATCTTTGCGATCTATTATCAAGTATCTCCAACGATCATGATCGGTAATCAAAGGAGGAATGGTGTCGTTGTTTTTAATGAAATGTCGAGCTTCCCATATGCCATACAAGATTGGTTTTTCTCTATTTTCGCCATGTTTTTTCATACTTGTGTAATCTTTGAAACCGTAAAGTCCCGAAATCCCAACTATAAATAACAATTTAAAGCCTCTAACGACCTTTATGATGTCTTTGTCGTGCATGTAAGGTGAAAAATAAGTGACTTTGTCTATTGTTTCATTGGCGAAGAAAAGCCCAAATAGACGATTGAAATCCGTAAGCAATAGAATAAGACCCATTAACAGCAAATGGATGGAAAATAGTTTGACGGGGATGTCGTAGCAAAGGTTCATCATGAAAACGTTGCCCATCACGGCAATGGTCAACATCGCTCCAATGGTTTGTGTTCGTTTGCTTATTAACAAGTACCCGGCAAAGACTTCTACCAAGCCAGAAAAAATGGTATAGGCTTTGGAATACCCCATGAAAGTCCAAGCCAACCCCATAGGAGACATTTCTCCCAAAGGTTGCAATAGTCGGGTTAGACTTGGAGGAGAAAATTGTAGATAGAATACCTTTGAAAAACCATATACCAACAAGAAAAAGACGAGTATTAGCCTAAGTAGTATTGTGAATACCCACATTAGTGTGTCGTAAGACTGCCTTTTCCTGTCTATCACAGATGTCACCAATGTTACAGACAAAGCAATGAGAAAGAACAGAAGGACTTGAATGTAGGCATAGGTAGTATCTCCACTTCCGTAGCCCTTATGCGAAAACTCATGACCTATGTTTAAAATGTTCTTTCCGATCCAATAAACAAAAGGACTCCAAAGACTTCCAGAAAAAATGGAGCAACAGTATAATGTGAAATATGTGAAAAGAAACCTGAATGAGACTTTGTTCCAAAACCCCCAGATTTCCTTTTTCTCTCTCGTGAAAATCATTTGTGGTCAGCATTTTAGCTAGTTGTCTAAAATAACGCTCCAACATCATTTTCATTGTATGGATGTTGTCTTATAATTTGGATTGTCGAAGACATTGAAACCTCTTTGGTAGATGACAAAAATTAGCAATGACATGATGATTGTCTACACCCAAGACATGTAGGAGGTAAGATTTGTTTTTTTCTTTCCATCATAAAACACCTTAAACACCTTTCGACTTGTTTTACAAGCTGTTCTCAATGAAAATATATTTTCATTTCGATCCATGCTCGAGGACACAGTTTATGATTTTTGTCATAAGCTAAGGAAAACCTGCTTTTTTTTTAATATTTTTGGTTTCCATAACCCTTTGAAAGAAAACTCGATACCATGAAACAAATTGCCATTACAACATGTTTTTTACTGTTTGTCATTTCCTCTTTTGGACAAACAATTACAGACCTCATAAACGAAGTGGATTTAAATTCAATGACCTTGACCATTCGAGAGTTCACGGGAGAACAGACCACTGTGGTCAATGGAAATACGGTGACCATTGCAAACAGACAACAAGGTAACAATGATTTGGCGGCAGATTATTTGGTTCAAAGGTTTCAAGAATTGAACAACATTGTCATAACGGATCAAGCATTCAATAGCAATGGAAGAAACGTCATTGCCACCCAATTGGGAAAGACGAATCCAAACGACATCTATCTGGTTTGCGCACATTATGATTCGGTTGCGGATTATTGTGCAGATGACAATGCCAGTGGTGTAACGGCAATTTTGGAAATAGCTCGCATCTTGTCCGAACAGTGTTTGGACAATACCATCGTCTATGCACTTTGGGATGAGGAGGAAATCGGGTTGCGTGGTTCAAACCACTATGCCAACTTGGCACAGAACAATGGAGACAACTTACTAGGTGTGTTGAATATCGACATGATGGGATATGATGGGGATGATGATGACGATTTTGACATAGATGTAAGACAAGGAGATGCGGCATCCATTGGAATGGGTAATGACATTGTCGATATTTTGAATACTCCAGCCTATGGTTTCACCTTGAATGTGAACGTTGTGAATCCAGGAACTTCGGGAAGTGATCATGCCAGTTTTTGGAATAGGGGCTTTCCTGCCGTCTTGGTAGGGGAATCTTGGGAAAACAATGATCAAACTCCTTTTTACCATTCGTCGGGAGATCGTTTCAGCACTTTGGATTTGCCATATTTTCATCAATTGACTAAATTGATTATGGCCTATATGGTTACCAAGGGTGGCCTTGTGGGGGTTACCAACACGGTTACGGAAACTGGTGACACGTTGACGGCGGACCAAGCAGGAGCTACCTATCAATGGGTAAATTGCGATACCGACTCACCAATGGCAGGAGAGACGAACCAATCCTTTACGGCAACGGCGGATGGAAACTATGCCGTGGAAATCACATCTGGCAGTTGCACCGAGACCAGTGCTTGTGTCAATGTCGATTCTCTTGGTGTTGTCGAATTTGAAATAGACGGACTAAAAGTTTATCCAAATCCAGTTTCATCCACTTTGAACATAGACTTGACAAATTACGAAGATGCCAGATATGAAATAATAAATATCAATGGGCAAATTGTTTCAAAGGGAGACATTGCCAGTCCAACCCATAAGGTGAATGTTTCCAATATGTCGCAGGGGGTTTATTTCGTAAAACTAATAGTTGACCAAAATAGCGCCATGCAGAAGTTCATAAAAAGTTAGTAAGATAACAGGATTCATTTTCATTTCAATCTTAGACATAACCAATGTGATGTGTTAACGAATAGAATAATAGATTAGGAAACGATAAAAAAACCGTTCGCATTTTCGAACGGTTTTCTTATGCCTTTTTATTTGTACAACTCTGTAAAGTGTTTGTAAAAATAAGGAATGGTTTCTATGCCCTTTAGATAATTCCAAACACCAAAATGCTCATTTGGAGAATGTATGGCATCGCTATCCAGACCAAAGCCCATTAAAATGGTCTTACTTTTTAATTCCTGCTCGAAAAGAGAGACTATTGGGATGCTACCACCGCTACGTTGTGGAATGGGTGTTTTTCCAAAGGTATCCTGATAGGCTTTTGAAGCTGCTTGGTAACCAATGCTGTCTATTGGCGTTACATAGCCTTGTCCACCATGATGAGGTGTTACTTCTACGGTAACTCCTTTTGGTGCAATGCTTTCAAAATGGGTTTTGAAAAGTTCAGTGATGCGTTCCCAGTCTTGGTTTGGTACGAGACGCATGGATATTTTCGCATAGGCTTTGCTAGCAATTACTGTTTTGGCACCTTCACCAATGTAACCTCCCCAAATGCCATTGACATCCAGAGTTGGCCTTATGGAGTTGCGCTCGTTTGTGGTATAGCCTTTTTCTCCATGGACGGCATCTATGTCCAAGGCTTTCTTGTAATCTTCCAAGGAAAAAGGAGCTTTTGCCATTTCGGCTCTTTCTTCTTTGGAGAGTTCTTCCACATTGTCATAAAAACCAGGAATGGCAATGTGGTTGTCTTCATCATGGAGTGAGGCAATCATCTTTGTCAAGATGTTTATCGGGTTGGCCACTGCACCTCCATACAATCCAGAGTGTAGGTCTCTATTTGGGCCTGTCACTTCAACCTCCACATAACTTAAACCTCTCAAGCCTGTCGTTATGGATGGAACGTCTTTGGCAATCATGCCCGTATCGGAAATCAAGATGACGTCGTTGCTCAATTTTTCTTGATTGTCCTTCACGAATTTGGAAAGGTTCACACTGCCAACTTCCTCTTCTCCTTCAATCATGAACTTTACATTGCAAGGGAGTTGATTGGTAGAGGTCATAAATTCCATAGCCTTTACGTGCATGTACATTTGTCCTTTGTCATCGCAAGCTCCACGAGCAAATATGGCGCCGTCGGGATGAAGTTCTGTGTTTTTTATCACGGGTTCGAAAGGATTGGAATCCCATAGCTCCATCGGATCTGCTGGTTGCACATCGTAATGGCCATATACCAATACTGTTGGCAAACTTTCATCTATTGTTTTTTCTGCATATATGATGGGGTACCCTTCCGTTTCACAAATTTCTATGATGTCACAACCAGCATGCTTTAAACTGGCAGCGACTGCGTTGGCCGTTTTCATGACATCATCCTTATAAGCCGAATCTGCACTAACCGATGGTATTTTAAGTAGCTCTATGAGCTCATTCAAAAATCTATCCTTATGTTCGGCAACGTAACTTTTAATGTTTTGCATTATCTTTTTTTATAGTTTGAGTAAAAATACAAAAAGGAGTATAAATTTATGGTATAGGTATTTGAATATTGAAACTATTGTTTATATTTGCATCCTCTTACAGAAATGTAAAGAATCTTTTGCGGGCGTGGTGGAATTGGTAGACACGCTAGACTTAGGATCTAGTGCCGCGAGGTGTGGGAGTTCGAGTCTCCCCGCCCGTACAACAAAAGACAAGCCGACTTTAACGAGTCGGCTTTTTGTTTAAACAATCCTTTGGAAATATTGAAATATTCATAACTTTAGAATAGTTTTAAATCAACGTATAATTCAAATTTATTGCCTATTCGATTGCGTTCAAACATCTCGAAGCTGATAAAGACTATTGACTAAACCTAAAATGAATGTATGAGAATTCGTAATTTTAGATTGTTGGGTAGGTAGTTGAAACACCAATTGAATATCGTCAATAAAGATAAAAGAAAACAAAAATGGGAAGAACACACCTTTTTGAATTTGAAGACCAAAGGTGGTTTCCATCTTTTTTAAGAAATTACGGAACCGATTTTTTGCAGTTTTTATCCAATAGGACGAAAATGTACAAACCAATACTCCCAATATTGGAAAAAGGTTTGAAGAAAAGTGGGACAAATCAAATAATAGACCTTGGCTCAGGTGGAGGCGGTGGGCTTATTTGGTTGAATTCCGAATTGAAAACGGTCTTCCCTCATTTGAAAATAATTCTAACGGATTTTTATCCCAACCTACCCGCATTCAAATTCACCAAAATGAAAGCAAGCAACTTTGAGTATTTGAAAGAATCTGTGGACGCGAGAAATGTGCCAATGGAATTGAAGGGATTGAGAACGCAATTTTTATCATTCCACCATTTTAAACCTGAAGATGCCAAGTTGATTTTACAAAATGCCATAGATTCCAATAGCTCGATCGCCATCTTTGAAGCTCAAGAAAGAAGTTTGCCAAGTATTGTTGCAATGTTGTTTTCACCATTGAGCGTGTTTTTTACGACCCCTTTCATAAGACCGTTCAAAGTGGGTAGAATCATTTTTACCTATTTGCTGCCAATAGTCCCTTTGTTTGTTTTGTGGGACGGAATTGTTTCTGCATTGCGAACATATTCGTTGAAAGAAATGAATGAACTCGTTGAAAGTTTGAATGGAACGGGAAATTATGACTGGGAAATAGACAAAGTTAAATCTGGTCCAAGCGTCATTTTATATTTGTTGGGAACTAAAAGGGAATAGAGCTGTTGGAGTCCTTGTTTTGTAAACCGAAATTTGTGATATGATCATGAAAACCAAAGGAAAGTGAGGGGGTAATCGTCGTGTCGCATAATACCTCGTTATATAAAGTCATGAAAACTTGGTTCTAAGCAAAAAAGAAATATTTTTGCAAAAAACTAAACTAAGAATGAAAATAAGAGTAAGTGCTATTTTGTTTATGTTCTTGACTATTGCTGCATATGCGCAGTTAGATCAAGATGTTCCCATCTCTGGGACACAGGTGATTGCAGAAGATTTGGTCGTTAATGGAAACCTTGCCGTTGGAGTGGACGCAAGTAATTCGGAAAGTTTCGGATTCGATACTTTCAGATTGAAGGAGAACAACCTTAGAATCCATTTTGACGACACGTCTGAAAGCGGGAGTTTTCCAGGTAACGATTGGAGAATCAGCATCAATGATACAGACAATGGAGGGTTGAATTATTTTGCCATAGAGGATGCAACTGCAGGGCAGACTCCTTTCAGGGTTTTGGCAGGTGCAGGAAACAATGCACTTTATGTCAATGCAAGTGGAAATGTCGGATTGGGTACTGCAAGTCCTGTTGTCGAGTTGCAAGTGACAGATGGTGATAGCCCAACTATTCGTATAGAACAAAATGGATCAAATGGCTGGACTCCACAAACTTGGGACATTGCAGGAAACGAAACCAATTTCTTTATTCGTGATGTGACCAACGGGAGCAAGTTGCCTTTTAAAATTAAACCAGGTGCTCCAGACAATGCCTTGTTTATTGCAGCAAGTGGAGACATCGCTTTGGGAAATCAGTCACCATCACATAAATTGGATGTAGATGGAAGTACGGATGTTAGAGACGATTTATATGTGGGTGGTCAAATAGGAGTTGGTACGACCGAGCCCAATGCAAATGCCTCTTTGGAATTGACAAGTGTGACGCAAGGGGTTCTAATCAATAGATTGACGACTGGAGAACGTACTACTTTTACAGCAAGTTTGACAGCGGCAGAGAATGGGATGAGAATTTACGATACGGACGAAAACATAACCTATGTGTGGAACGGTACAGCTTGGGATGGATTGACACCGAATACGGATGCTCAAGATGCAGACGTTTTTCAATTGGATGCTCAAACATTGAAGTTGTCATTGGATAACAATGCAAATGAATCTTCAGTGGATCTATCACCATTGTTAACGGATGTGGAAGCCAGATTGACAGCATTGGAAAATGCACAATCAATGGGATCTGGTCAAGTACCGGAATTGTTGAATTATCAATCTGTGATAAGAGATGCCTCTGGAGCTGTATTGGCAAACCAGTTGGTTACTTTTAAGATGATTGTACTACAGGGTTCTGCAACTGGAACGCCGGTGTATACAGAGCTAAATCAAATAACAACGTCATCTCAAGGATTGGCAAGCTTTCAAATTGGAAGCGGATTTGGTAGAATAGGAAATTTCGATGAAATAGATTGGGGAGCAGATAAATATTATTTGTCGGTTGAATTGAATACCGATGGAGGATTTACCTATGAGCCTATGGGAACTTCTCAATTTGTTAGTGTACCTTATGCTTTGAGAGCAAAAACGGCAGATACGGTCAATAATTCCGTCATGACAAAACAATTGGAGAATACGGAAGAAGAGTTGAAAGCTGCCAAAGAACAAATAGAAGCTTTGAAAGAAGAAAACAAGATGATGAAAAAACAAATAGAGACCATTCTTAAAAGAATGGGGAACTAACAGGTGTCTTTAATCATTTAATGAAAAGCCATTTCCATCATCTCTAGGTGGAAATGGCTTTTTTATTGCTTAGTCACTACATTGGGGTACTCTATCGAGTAAGTGCAATTGGCTTCTACGTTTTTAATTGAGTAGCTTTCTCCATTGCTCCACCTTACTTGTATGGTAACCTTTTTATCTTTGCCAATGCCAAAATGCTGCATTTTTGGATGTCCAGACAAATAGCCTGTGGTGCTATGTATTTCTCTCCATATGTTTTTGTGGTTCTTGCTATTCAATACAATGGAGGAGCCAATGGCATCCCTGTTTATTTTCTTGTCGGGATTGCCAATCAATTTTATTTTGATCCAGTGGTTGGTGTTTTTACTAGTGTTTTCCAGCAAATTTGCCTTGTCATGATAGTTGTTTATTACAATGTCCAAGTCTCCGTCCAAGTCATGGTCGAAATAACTGGCACTTCTGGCATTGGAATTAAGGGCAACGCCCAATTGCTCGGCCTTGTTGGTCAGGGTATTGGCTTCATTTACGAAAAACACGTTTTTTTCACGATCGCTTTGTGCATAGACAATGGATTTTGAATCAGATTGTCTTTCGAAGTAAAAAGGGTTTTCCCTAGAGTAGACACTAAAGTCGTTCATGCCATTCAAACAATAGAGGTCTTCGTCCCCATCATTGTCATAATCGAAAAAATCGGCATCCCATGACCATCCTGTCGCCGAGTATCCTCTTCCAACGTTAGTGGAAAGGCGATAGTTTTTAAGGGTATTGCCTTCCACTTGGGACAAGAACAGGTCATTGGCCTCAATTGTTCTGATGTTGGCCATTTTTTCGGGATCAAATTTCATTTCGGTGTCTTCGTTGGGACTTACATATTTTTCATCCTTTTGCATGACTACGATGTTGGAAATGTAAAAATCGGGATGTAAATCCTTGTTCAAATCCGTAATTCCAATGTTCATGGAATAGGAAGGTTTGTTTGTTCCCAATAGTTTGCCAACTTCTTTGAAGATCCCTTCTTTCGTATTGTAATAATACTTGTTTACACCAAAGTCATTGCCAACGATGAGATCCTGCAAACCATCTTGATTGATGTCTGAATGGCCAACGGCCTGTGTCCATCCCGAATTGGAGTCTTTTGTGAAGAGGACTTCTTCAAAGACGAAATTGCCTAGGTTTCTATATAGTTTGTTTGGCAATCCGTTTTGGTTGTCTCTACTTAGTTTAGGTAGGACTCCATTGATGTAGTCGCCAAAGTAACCAATAAATACATCCAAAAGGCCATCGTTGTCGTAGTCGAATACCGTGGCGGGGCCAGCAACCGTATTGGAACCGCCAAGATTGGACGATAGACTTACATCTTCAAATTCCTTCCCGTCAATGTTTTTATACAGTCTATGTAGGTCATTTACATAGGTGATTAGGATATCCTGCATTCCATCGTTGTCGAAATCTGCAATTATGGGTTGTCTTGGTTCTCCATAGGAGTTGTGCGATACGCTCCAGTGGTTTATCTTGCTAGTTTTCGAAATGTCTACGAATTGCCCTTCTTTGGAGTTTAGGTATAATTTGTTGCCCAAACCACTCAATAGTAGAACATCTACCAAACCATCGTTGTTGATGTCTTCACAGGCAACGCCAGCACCACCAAAGGCTGGTGGAATGGTTAGTTTTATGTTTTTTTCTTCGGTATTGGTGGTGTAGCTTCTAATGTGCCTGCTTAGCCAATCGGAAGATTTGTGTTCGAACAAGAGGTTAGATCTTTGAGAAATCTCGATAAATCCATCATTGGAATTGTTACTGGAATTGGAAGAACTAATACGTGTTTTTTCTGCCTTTTTGGAATAAGTGGGGTATGTCGTTATCAATTCCTGAACCTTGACAAATGCATCCTCTATGTCTTTGATGTCCAGAAGATCCTTGTTCTGTCGATGGGATGATTCTCCAGCGATCCGTAGAATTAAGACGCCTAATTGAGCAATGCCTTCAACGGTTAATTCTGCTGCATTTGGATCGAGGTTTTTCAAGTTGGCATCATTTAAATCCATAATGGAATATTCCAATATTTTCCAATGAATGCCACTATCTCTGAAGGCATCTAGGTCGTAGGATTCGATGGTTTTCTTTTCTGAAATGTTGTTAGGGAAGAAGTCGACATCCTCGAATGCATTGGTGCTATTGGGTAAAAATGCGTTTAAGGCAGCTTGTATGTCTGATACTCTAATTAAAACATTTCCATTCTTGTTGGCGTTGTCATTGGCCTCTTTGATCAAGCTATTTGAAAATTCGACCAAAGATTCCAAATAATAGGTTTTCAATTGATTGGAAGCCTTTGCTTCCAGTGGCCATTTTTGACGAGCGAAATAGACTTGAATGTTTCTTAGAAATACACTGGCAATAACAGCGTTGTACTTGTCGTAAGACTCCAGTTTTTGTTTTATGATGCGTTTTATGACGTCATTGTCGTTTGAAGGTACGAGTTTGGCCTTGTCTAATTTCGGATACGAAAAAAGCAAAGAGTCTTGTTTGTTGGATTGATTCAATACGGCTATCCAACTATTCTTCATTGTTGTTTTGTCTATTTTTTGCAAATTCCTTTTGCGAGCCGTATTGTCTGCGATCTTTAAAACGACCAAAGTCACCATATTCACATAATCGCTCAATGGCTGTATTACGTCTTCATCAAACGAAAGTATATTCGCGTTAGTGAGGAACATTAGGTCTTGCTCTACCGAAAGGATTGACCTGTAAGCGTATGATATGGAAGAGTATTGATCGAAGTCAAGTTTCGAAATAGGGATGTATCCAGAACCATATTGGTATAGGAAGTCACCATTAGCATCTTTTTTGTAGGAGGAAATGGAGTTTACAGCAGGTTTCAAATGATCGAATGCAATTGTTTTGGATTGTACGGCTAGTGCATTTTGGGTACTTTTCTTCCTGAGATGGAGAATAAGTGCTTTTTGAATTTCGATTTTCAAATTACGAGCCTCTTCATTCAATGGCGTGCCATATATGAAATCCTCCAAGCGATTGGCAGTTGCATAGCATTTAGGATCTTTCTCCTTTTCCAAGACATTGATCTTTTCGATGATTTCAGAAATACTCGAATTGGTCTGTGCCATCATTGCAAACGAAGCAAGAGAGAAAAACAAGAAATGGAAAAAACGAAACTGTGAAATCATAAGTCTTTGTGGGTCTTGATAAAAACAGGTCAAATGTACTACAAATAGCAAAGAGTTCTAAATTATGGCTCTATTGAAAAACAACGATTTCCATACCTTCATATTCATAATAAACCACATCGTAGCCCAATACGGTCGTTGCTGTAGGTAGGCAAACATCATTTTCAATGCAAATTAGGAAGTTGTTCAGCTTCTCCAATTTGGAGTAGGCTATTTGAGGAGTGCCGTGAGCTCCAAACAATTTGTAATCAGGAGTCAATGAGGATATCAGGTACTCTACGCTTTCCTTGTAGGGTTCAAGATCATCATTGTCGAATAAAAACAAAGATCCGTTATATAGATAATCTCCCAAGAAAGCCATTTTGTTGGTTTTGTCTACAATGGCCACGGATTCATCCGTATGACCGGGAATGCTTACCAGTTGAATAATCCTGTTTCCTAGATCTATGTCCGTATTGACAGGCAACCATTCATTTACTTGTGCTTGGGAAGGGTAATCGCCAATAAACAAGTCTTCACTGGTAAAGCTGTAGGTGTCGTCGATAGAAACAGCCTGTCTTAAGAAAGGTAAATCCGGAAAGGCTATGGTGTTGAATTCTGAAATGTTTTGATTGTGGTCAAAATGAAAATGCGAAAGTAACAATGATGTTGGCAATTGCGTCAACTCTTCCATTACGGGTTTGATCTTATATCCATCGACAGGCAGATTTTCTCCAGAACCCGTGTCGAACATAATTGCTCTATTGTTTCCCAAGAGCAAATAGCTTACATTGCCCTGAGAGCTTTCGGGCTCTTCTATTACATATGTTTTTGGTTCCACATAGCCAACATTGAACCAATCATGCTCAATGGAAACGACGTCGTAATTGTCTGGTTCCGTTTGTGTGACTTCCTCATTTTTGCAAGTTGTTAGAACCATTGAGAAAATGGCAATTTTAAAAAGGGTTTTTGTTTCCATTCTGAGTATTGTTGTTATGAATTTTGGTATGACTGCATCAATTGAAATTTCACAAGAATTTTAACGTCTAAGGCAATGGTAGTTAAATGTACTATAATAATTGCGAATTCTTAGTGCATGTCAAAAATTAATGAAAGTATGGCAAATGCCTGGTCGAGCCTTTCGCCTACGCTCAATGCAAGTAGTAGACGAGACTCGTTTTTTTGATCTTTTTATAATTTTGTACATGTACTAGTTTCGGATCATGAAAATAAAGCATTCAATGCCATTAATAATTAATGGTCAATGCATTTAATTGAGAGAATGCTGTATGTCGAAGTCATTATCAAATCAATAATTCGTAAATTTGTTGAAGCAAAGCATGGCCTTATGAAAGATATAAATGACAATGAGGAATCTCCATTTACACTTAAAGTAAGTTTTAACAAGTTTTTGGAACAATATGAGGTTTTGGCAAAAAGCGATGATGAGTTCGTTGCAACCAAGGCCAAGCGTATTTTGGCTACTCAAAAACCGTTGCCAATATTGAGGGACGGATTTAGTGATCCATTGCTATTGGAGACTTATAAGGAGGAAATTCGTTTCATACTTCAAGATTCATTTAGTGAGGTCTTGACCTTTAATGAGATAAAAACGGCATCGGTGCCATTTCACAACATCATCTTCAATTCTTCAAAGCGTTTTCAGAACATCATGAAAAATGCTGGAGACGATTTTGAGTTGACGATAAAGAACATGCCAGAGGATGGCAAGTATATAATAGCATGCACCATCATCTTGGGGTTTTGCTATGGCTATGATTTGAATTTCAAGCGTCCTTTCTTCTATGAGATTCCGGACGCCAATGGAGTGATACACTACTATAAGATTTTGTACAATGCAGATTTCATGGAAATCATTCCAACGGATAAGGCAGTGAAGATAACACAGGAAGATATAGATGTGTTGATAGATAATTTTGACAACATAGAGTTATGGAAAGAAAAGTTTCCTCCAAATAGTTATTTGTTCAAGGGGTTCGTCATTTCAAACATTTTCGATGTTACGGACGATCAATCCATTTCCAACATAAAATCAAGTCTAATAGGAAAGGACAAGCGCAAGGATCAGAGTTTCTTGGATAGCTTTCAAGAAATATTCAGTTCGCTTTTGAACATCAAGGGATTGCGTGTAGGCTTTTCGATTTACAACAAGGAAGAAGATGCTTTCGAACGTGTTCCTGGCACAGGAATGAACAGCTTCCTGTTATATGATTCGGATATTGACAAATGTGCAGATGCATTGTGTCGTTGGTCTTATAGGCAATTGTTGCATGAGAACAAGACAATTTCGATATCCGATGTCGACAAAAGGCATGAAAAGTCGAAAGGGCATGCACCACAAATAAAAACCTTGCACAAGCAAGGCATAAAGAGTGCAATATTGGCTCCCATAGCAAACGAGGACGAATTGTTGGGCGTATTGGAGTTGGTGTCGAAAGAACCGAAGGTGCTTAACAGCATAAATGCGAACAAGCTCATAGACGTCATGCCATTTATTCTTGGGGCAGTGGAGCGATCCAAGGAAGAAGAGGTCAACCATATCGAAGCCATCATCCAAAAAGAGTGTACGTCCATTCATCCAAGCGTGCATTGGAAATTTAAAAATGAAGCCAAAAGATTCATAAGGGAAGAATTGGATGGCAATCAAGTGGCATTCAACAAGATCGTTTTTGAAGACGTATACCCATTGTTTGGTCAAATTGACATTAAAGGATCTTCCGAGGCAAGGAATTGGGCGACAAAAGAGGATCTATCGTTACAATTGAATGTAGCAAAGACAATTTTGAAGAAGGCATTTGAATTGGAGACATTGCCCATCTACGAGCAATACATCTATCAAATAGACCTGTTTTTAAGTCAATTGAGTTCCAGTTTCCAAGTGGATAGCGAGCAGCAGATAAACAATTTCTTTGAGACGGACATAGATACGTTGTTCAAATACAAGATCACATCAAAAAAACTGGAAGCGGACATCTCGAAGTACTTCGATGTACTAGATAGGAAAGCCAATACGGTATACAAGCATAGGAAAGATTATGATGACACGGTGAGCATGGTAAACAAGAAGATGGCAAGCTTGCTTGACGATAAACAATTGGAGGCACAGCAAATGTATCCACATTTTTTCGAGCGTTTCAAAACGGACGGAGTGGAACACAACATGTACATTGGGGAATCCATCACAAAGGAAGATAGTTTCAATCCCATCTATCTCTACAATCTGAGATTGTGGCAATTGCAGGTCATGTGCGAAATGGAAAATGCCTATTACCAAATGCAATCCGAATTTCCGATAGCATTGGATGTGGCCTCGATGATCCTGGTGTTCAATCAACCCCTGTCCATAAGTTTTAGAATGGATGAAAAACAGTTTGATGTAGATGGCACATACAATGCGCGTTATGAGGTCGTCAAGAAACGCGTAGACAAGGCTTTCATAAAAGGAACGAAGAAACGCATTACCGAAAAAGGGAAGATAACCATCGTGTACTCCCAAAAACAAGACGAAACGGAATATTTGAGATATGTGGAGTTTCTACAATCCAAGAAATATCTGGATACGGATCTGGAAATTGTGGAATTGGAAGACCTTCAAGCAGTAACTGGCCTAAAGGCCATCAGAGTTAGCGTATTGTATAGCAAAGCCAATGGTGAAAAGGAATTTTACACATACGAAGATTTAATGAAGGAGCTTAAGGATTGAAGTCTATGAAAAATTATTGAATCGCACCACTCCAAACCAAATACGCATTATGAGCGAGAAATTGAAAATTATTAAAGTGATCCATCTATCACTTTTAATCGGGTTGATGTTTGTATGTTATTTTGTAGGAAACTGAAACACGTTGGATAAATTTAAAAGACCTTCCATAGATAAGTCATCCATAGTTTATGCTTGCTTTCTTCTTAAGTAATTTGTTGTTTAAAAACTTGATTGGTAAGATTGACTCCAAGCTTACCCTGGAAGAAAAGATAGTACCCTATCAAAGTGCTTCAATCGTTAGATGGGTTATTCTCGAAGGTTCAGCATTCATGATATTGTTCCTTAAACCAGATTTTTGGATTGCTGATTGTAATTTATTTTATAATGATAAGACCAACGGCAAGTAGAATGGAAAAGGATTTGAATCATCTCATTTATAGGTGATAAGTCCTCTTTTCTCAACGAGGCGAAATGGAGAATGATCAATGTTGGGAATAGAATGCTTGCTAACCATAAAGAATTTTTCCAGCTTTAAATAATTTTAAGCTAAATACTCTTTTAAATGAGAGTAGGAGCTCCTGAAAACTTAAATGCAGAGGCGAAGGCCAAAACACTTATGATAATGCCGGCAATGAAAACAGTATAGGTCATTCGTAATATCTTGTATTTTCGGTCAAGTACCTTCCCTAGGAAATACAAGTCCTTCTTCATTGAGGAATAGAGATAGTCCCTATCTTTCATCATCTCCCCCATGGCCCATTCAAAATCCGGTAAACTCATTTTATGAAAATTGCCAAAGAACAATAAATTAACCTTTTTGTTGGCAACATCTTCTTTTGAGAATTTTCCACTGGTAACGTTTGGACGTGTTGCCAATACGGAAAGAATCATTGAGATTACGGTAAACAATACAAAGATGACGGTAGGCCAAATCAAGTGTTTGTTGGATGCGTTGTCTAATTTTGACACTAGATTGGACAATACCAACGACACGATAATGGCATTGACAGAAAGCAGTATGTTGGCTTTGGTGTCAGCTATGTCGCTTAACGTAATGTGATTGCGAAGCGTAACGCGAAACATCGTTTCTATGCCACGCTCTGGCAATGTGGCTTTGTTTTTCTTCAGGGCAAATTCCTCGGCTTTATTTTTTGCTTTCAGATCCTCAGTCTTTTGTTTTTTCAATGTTTTCAACAAGGTGACTAAATTTCTGTCTTTGCCTTTTTGCCAGTTGTTATTGGCAAAATCGCTATAAAAACGATGGTGTTTTGTGTAAAAATCGATATTTTCTTGCGTCCATTCGCTATCGGTATATGTCTTGCCTGCATCCAGTTCCCATTCGGCTCTTAGCAAATCGCTTATTTCTGTGTAGCTCTTGCTTTTAAAATGGGCACTATCGGCATCTCTAATTATTTTTTCCAATTTGGTTTTTGGCTCGTGACTCATTTGCGTTACTTCAATCAATTGCGATATTTCAGCAATGTCCGAGGCATCGACGTTATGTTCCTTTAAAAATGTAGTTGCTATCTCTACGCCATTTTTTTCATGATTTTCACAGCCATTAATGTATCCGACATCGTGAAACCAGGCCGCAATTACAAGGTTTTTTGCTTCTTTTTCAGAAACTTTTTCACCTTCTATGAGTTCTTTGGTGAATTTGACAACGCGCTGTGTATGATTTAAATTGTGATAAAGAAAATTATGAGAGAGTTTGGCTCTAAGTAAAGAGGTGACAAATTCTTCAGCTTGGGTAATAATGGTATTCATATGCAATCACGATTTATTTAGTAAAAATACTAAACTTTAATTTAGTTGAATTCTATTTTGTCGACTAATGAAATGTAACCATTAAATGGTATTTTAGATGTTTCGTCGTTTGAAATGGAAGAATCTTAAAAAAATCAATGATTAAAAAAGTCAAAACAGAAATCAACAAAGTATATTTTATAAATAAATATACGATGGTGCATATTTTGGAAGGGACTGGTAATATTCAGGTGGACTTTAAAAATTACAATGATTGGAAGGATAAAGCCATCTATTTGGAAAAGGGACAATACATTAAATTCCTATCTGATGATTTTGTGGTTCGTTTCATAGATTTTCCAGATGAAATACTATTTGAATCCAAGGATGTGAGGATTTTATTCAAGCACCTCATTTCGTTGGGGTACATCAATTTCAATGAATGTAAAGATTGCGAAGTTTTTTTGAAGAATACGGTTTTCAATGAGAAGATGAGCCATATAATAGATGTCTCCACAAAGCAATGGTATTGGCAAAACCCATTTCAAGCAAACAAAGAGGAATACCAATTGATCTTTGATGTGAAAGATATAATAGATACGGAGTTTTCCAGTAAAATCAATACAACATCCTTGATTGACCATATAGTGAATACGCAGTATGACGTACAGCATTTGGTAAAAGACAAGTTAGGTCTTTCCATAAATAAATTGATTAGGAACAAGCAGCTTTTGGAGTCTAAAAAGGATATTGCATTCACGGGTAAGAGCATTCAGCAGATTGCTTATAATCAAGGCTTCAAAGACCCTGCATATTTCAATAGGAACTTTAAAAGAGCAGTTGGGCAAACCCCAAGGGAGTTTAGAGGTACCTTCGATTTCGAAAACCGAGATACCTTTTCCCAAGACCTTGTCGAACTCATTCAATTGTTTCATAAGGAAGAACATAAATTGGGCTTCTATGCACAAAAGATGAACATTAGTGTAAAGGCGCTTTCGAAAAAAATCAAGGAAAAAATGAATACCTCGGTTGGACAACTCATTCGCTCGGAAATTATTGTTTCAGCAAAGACGATGTTGGAAAATGGTGAGAATGTGAAAAACGTCGCTTATGCCCTGGGTTTTGAGGAAGCCAATCACTTTTCGTCGTTCTTTTCCAATTACGTTGGGACTTCACCATCTAACTACAAAAGCTAAAAGTACAATTTTCTGCGTCTTTTCTGTAGGCTTTTAATGATCAATCATTTTGATATTTGCAGTGTAATTACAAAACATAATTTGTTTAATCACTAAAAAACATAAAAAATGAACATTAAAGAACAAGCTACGCAAATGGACAGTGTCGTATCCAAAGGAGCAATAGTAGATGCCGTAAAACAATTTTTTTCGGAAGATGCCACCACTTCGGATTATAACGGTCTAGCGACGACAAACAAGCAGCAAATGGTCGAGAAAATGGAAGGTTTTGCCGGAGCCATAGCGACAGTGAATGGGATTACCCATCATCATACGATCGTAGATGGAAATGTATCTGCTTCGGAGTTTACTTTCGATTTTGATATGAAAGACAACAGCAAGATCTACTGGCATGAAATAATTCGTCGCGTATGGAACAACGATGGAGAGGTCATTCAAGAAGAGTACTTCAATGCACAATAATCAAATAGATAAAACAACACTAAAAAAACAAACAAATGAAAACCTCAGTTTTAATACTAGCTTTAATGGTTGGAATCTCTGCTTCTGCACAAGATAAGATGGCAAACAATTTGGATAACAGCAATATCGCCTTGCAAGGATTTAGTCCAGTTTCCTATTTAGATTTGGGTATAGCCCAAAAAGGACTGAAGGAGTATAAGTCGGAATATGAAAAAGTGGTATATTATTTTACCTCTGCAGAACAAAAAGCAACGTTTGACAAGAACCCGAGCAAATACAAGCCACAGTATGGAGGATTTTGTGCATTTGGAGCTTATGCAGGAGCAAAGTTTAGACCAGACCCTAATAAATTCATAGTAAAAGAGGGGAAATATTTCTTGTTCCTTTATAACTTGGAGTTGGATGCCCAACAACTGTGGATGGCAGAAAAAAATCATGATAAATTGGTGTCCGTGGCAAACAAGAATTGGACAAAATTAAGTAAAACGCATAATTGATTTCTTGAAATACATCATTAGGTAAAGTCTGTCAATAATAAATATTTATTATTGACAGCTTTTTTCGTTAACTAGCGACCAAATGCTTTTAGGATAATTTAAATAACTTTCAGTAAATTTAAAAGCCAACCACATATTAAAAAAATATGAAGCAATTACTATCGGAGATTTCGAAATGTACAATTTGTGCGGAGCATTTGGATTTGGGGCCAAGACCAATAGTATCTGGTAGTACAGAAAGCAAAGTCATAATCATTGGACAAGCTCCAGGAACGGTAGTGCATAGGACCGGAGTGCCATGGGATGACAAGAGTGGCGAAAATCTAAGGACTTGGATGGATATGGACAATGATACTTTTTACGATCCAAAAAAAGTTGGATTGGTGCCTATGGGCTTTTGCTATCCTGGAAAGGGCAAAACAGGAGATTTGCCACCCAGAAAAGAATGTGCCCCACTATGGCACCATCAATTGTTGCAAAAGATGAACGAAGCAAAATTGACAATATTAGTAGGGAAGTATGCGCAAGATTACTATTTGAAAGAACAATCGAAACGTACGTTGACAGATACCGTTCGTAATTTCAAAGACTATTTGCCCAACTATTTCGTATTGCCACATCCATCGCCAAGAAATAACATATGGCAAGCAAAAAACGAATGGTTCAAAGCAGAAGTGTTGCCAGAGCTTAAAAAAAGAATAAAGGAAGTGGTTTGAACTTGACGGTTTTAAACCTATATATCAAAATGTAAAGAGAGTTAAGCCCATATTTTTTAAAATTGAAGAATAGATTACATAAAATTGCATTTGGAGGAGGCTGTCATTGGTGCACGGAAGCGGTCTTTCAATCTTTGAAGGGAGTTGAGAAGGTAGAGCAAGGATTTGTGTCTTCAATAGATGAGCATACTGCATTTTCAGAAGCGGTAATATTACACTTCAACTCAGAAACAATCGATTTGAGGGTACTTCTCGAAATACATTTGCATACTCATAAAAGCCGCTCCAACCATTCGATGCGAAAAAAATATAGATCTGCCGTTTATGTATTTGACATGAGTCAAAAGGAAGAAGTTGCCGGATTGATGGATGATTTTCAAATTGTCTATAAAGGAGAGCTGGTGACAAAGGTGTTGCAATTCAATGCGTTTAAGCCTTCTGAGAAGCAATTTCAAAATTACTATGCCAAGAATTCCGAAAAGCCTTTTTGTAAAAGATACATCAACCCGAAATTGAAATTGTTGCAGAAACAATTTTCAAGACACATGCACACGAAAAACAAATCTCATCAATCGTAGAAGGTTTGCCATCTACACATTTTGTATCTCAAACGATTGTGTGGCAAAAAAGAAGTATTTTTACTGAACAAGCCAATCACTAGCCATTATGACCTTAAAAAAATGCATTGTTTTTACAGTTGTGGTATTTTTAATGAATGCCTGCGCTAACTACAAGCCGCAGTATAAAAATGCAAACGCGAATACGACACAGCCAGAAACCAAGGAAATAGAACATTCTTTCTATTTAATTGGAAATGCGGGAAATTCTCCAATAGGATCAGAATCCAATGCACTTAAAGCCTTTAGGGGAGAATTGAAAAGTGCCAAGAAAAATAGCACGGCTCTTTTTTTAGGAGATAACATATACCCTAATGGGTTTGTAGAAGAAGAGCATGAAGAGAGGGCTTTTTCCGAGCATCAAATGAAAATACAAATAGAGGCAGTAAAGGGCTTTGAGGGAAATACCATATTCATTCCTGGAAATCACGATTGGTATTCTGGGTTGAAAGGGTTGAAACGTCAAGAAAAATACATTGAAGAGACCTTGGGGAAAAATACTTTTTTACCAGAAAGCGGTTGTCCGATAAAAAAAGTCAATGTTAGCGAGAACATTGTGATGATCATAATAGATACGCATTGGTACTTGACCAATTGGGATAGGCACCCAACAATAAACGACGATTGCGAGATTAGGACTAGAACTCAATTTTTCGACGAATTCGAAGGACTAATAAAAAAAGCGCGAGGAAAAACGACATTGGTGGCTATGCACCATCCCATATATACCAATGGGCCTTATGGAGGTCAATATTCTGCAAAGCAACATATGCAACCTTTGCCAATCTTGGGGACAGTTAAAAACATATTGAGAAGGACAAGTGGCATTATGGATACGGATGTGTCGAACAAACGTTACAACGAGATGAAAAACCGTATGGTAACTCTATCTCAAGAGAATAGCAAAGTGGTTTTTGTGTCTGGACATGAACATAGTTTGCAATACATCGTTCAAGATAATTTGCCACAAATTGTAAGTGGATCAGGATCGAAGGCCAACCCGACCAGAAATGTTGGAGGAGGTCAGTTTTCTTATGGAGCCGAAGGGTATGCAAGACTGGATGTCTATGTGGATGGATCCTCCAATGTAAGCTTTTATGCTGTAGAAGAGAATGATGTCGTATTTGATGTCGACGTCTTTTCAAAAGATGAAAAAGAAAGTACGGGAACCTATGGTTCCAGTTTTTCAAATATAAAGACGGCATCTGTCTATACGACGGAAGAAACTGATAAAGGAGCATTGTATAAAACACTTTGGGGAAAACGATACAGAGAAGATTTTAGCACGCCGGTTTCTGCTCCAACGGTTAACTTGGATACCCTTTTCGGAGGGTTGACACCGGTTAGAAAAGGAGGAGGTCATCAATCAAAATCATTGAGGTTGGAAGATAAGGATGGAAGAGAATATGTAATGAGGGCGTTGCGTAAAAATGCAGTGCAATATTTACAAGCTGTAGCATTCAAGGACCAATACATAGAAGGACAATTTGATGATACGTATACGGAAGGCATATTGTTGGACGTCTTTACGGGGTCTCATCCCTATGCACCGTTTACAATAGGGGTGCTATCCGATGCTGTTGGTGTTTTTCATACCAATCCAGTATTGTATTACATTCCTAAACAAGACACATTATCACATTTTAACGATGAATATGGTGGTGAATTGTATATGATTGAAGAACGTGCTGCATCAGGTCACGGAAATACCGAGAGTTTTGGATTTTCCGATACTGTGATTAGTACAAATGATCTATTGAAGAATTTAAACAAGAACGCAAGGCATTCTTTGGATGAAGCGGCTTATATTCGGGCACGTTTGTTTGATATGCTAATCGGAGATTGGGATAGACATGAAGATCAATGGAGATGGGCGACGTTCAAGGAAGATGGCAAAACTATCTATAGACCCATTCCAAGAGATAGAGATCAGGCGTTTTCCATCATGGCAGACGGTATGTTGTTGGGAGCGGCGACAAGCATAATTCCTGCTTTGCGATTGATGAGAAGCTATGATGAAGACCTCAAGAGTCCGAAGTGGTTCAATTTGGAGCCCTATCCGTTGGATATGGCTTTGATTAATGAATCTGATCGAACCGTATGGAATGCCCAAGTGGAGCATATAACGAGAAATTTAACGGATGATGTGATAGATCGAGCATTCAAATTTTTTCCACCAGAAGTCAATGCGGAAACCATTCAAGAGATTAAACGTAAATTAAAGGGAAGGCGCGGGAACCTTCAAAAGATATCTGATGAATATTATGATCATGTCAATAGATTTGCCGTCATAAGAGGTACGGATAAAGATGACTGGTTTGAAATAACGAGATTGCCAGATGGGCAAACTAAAATTATAGCTCATCGAATTAAAAAAGGAGAGAAGGCAGATGTTTTTCACATGAGGACATATACTTGTACCGATACTAAGGAAATATGGGTTTATGGGTTGGACGATGATGATACCTTTACTGTCTCTGGGGCAGGAGATAAATTGATTCCCTTGCGATTGATAGGAGGGCAAAACAAAGATACCTACGAGATAGAGAATGGAAAAAAAGTCAAGGTGTACGATTACAAGTCCAAGAAAAGTGAATTCATAACGGACAAAGGGACACGTAAGCTAACGGACGACTATGAAACCAATGCCTACGATTACAAGAAATTGAAAAACAGTTCCAATCAATTTATTCCATCCATAGGGTCAAATCCGGACGATGGATTTAAAATTGGGTTTGTCGATACGTTTTCCACTTATGGCTTTGAACGTAATCCGTTCACGCAACAGCATGTGTTTTCAGCTGCTTGCTATTTTGCAACGAGTGGATTCGATTTTGGTTACAAGGGAGAGTTTGCCAATGTCATTGGAAAGTGGAATCTAGGATTGGAAGCCACTTTTACAAGTCCCAATTACAGTGAAAACTTCTTTGGTTTTGGAAATGAAACATTAAACCCAAATAGTGAAGATGAGGATAATTTCGATTTGGATTACAATAGGGTGAAATTGCAAGCGATTGGTTTTTTCCCATCCTTGATTTTCAAAGGCGATTTGGGGTCTAAAATAAAAATAGGATTGTCGTATGAAGATATTGAGGTCGAAGAAACTCAAGATCGTTTCATAGATGCGTTTTATGCGATAAATGGGGATGACAACAAAAATTCCTTTGCCGGAGTTGAAGCTAGTTACAGTTTTGAAAACAAGGACAACAAGGCTTTTCCGACATTGGGAATGGAAACCAGTTTGCATATGGGCTACAAAACAAATTTAGACGATTCCAAAGGCTTTGCCTATGTTATGCCATCTTTGGGTTTCGACTATAAATTGGTGTCAAGTGGACAATTGGTGTTGGCGACAAAGGCAAGTGCGCATTTTAATTTTGGAGACGAATTCGAATTTTACCAAGGCGCCAACTTAGGAGCAAACAACGGATTGAGAGGGTACCGGAATCAGCGTTTTACAGGGAAGAGCGCCTTTGTGCAAAGCACCGATTTACGTTTGAACCTACGAAAGGTGAAAACAGGAATTTTACCTTTGAACATTGGGGTTTATGGAGGTGTGGATTATGGACGTGTTTGGGTGGAAGATGACAATTCCAAGAAATGGAACAACTCCATTGGAGGAGGTTTGTTCTTCAATGGAGCTGGGATGCTTGTTGGCAACTTGTCGGCATTTAACAGTGACGATGGATTGCGTTTGGCCTTTAAATTGGGATTCGGGTTCTAATGCCCTTGAAATAATGCAATAAAGACATCGAATAAAAAAAGCCATACAGCATCCGTATGGCTTTTTTTGTTAGCTGTTGCAAGTTCAAAAGAAGTAGCTTTAGTTTCAGAAAGAGGATTTTGAAGCCTTTAAACAAAGTCTTCAAGTATCACCGATTTCAATTAATGCGTATTGTGAAATTTTAAAAAAAAACGCCTAAGATAGAGGTGTTTGGTGTTTGATGTCAACACTAGAATCGATATGGTTGTTATATGGATTAAGCCTCGTATACTTTTTGTATACCATCTATCCAATTGATGTTTATGTGTTTTTTTTACAGGTGTTTGTGTGATTGTATTATATTTGAATATTAAGAAATATTGAAATTGTTGTAAGATAATGGATATTATAAATTCTTTATTATCAACTAATCCTTAAAACTCCCTTATTATGAAAAAAACATTACTTTTTCTATTTATTGTCTTTGTGCACGGAATGTATGCACAAGAGCATTGTGGACAAGATTCATATCAGCAAAGAATCTATGATGAAGATCCAACATTGAGACCTGAGAACAATTTGGCTTATCAAAAGCTTGAGCAATTTACAGAAGCATTCATATCCGATGATTCAAACTTCGAATCCAGAGACATCGGAGATCTCACCATTGGAACAGATTATATCATTCCTGTGGTCGTACACGTAATACACAACAATGGACCTGAAAACATATCCGACAAGGCTGTGGAAAGATCCATAGAGATGTTGAATACATTTTATGCTGGCAAATCTGCCTTCGATGGAAACATCGACTCCGATTTCTTGCCGGTAAGAGGAGGTTTCACAAACAAGAAGTTAAAGTTCGTCTTGGCAAAATTCGATCCTAGCGGCAATCCAACCAATGGCATCGACAGGCAGGTAGATGCATATTATACTTTAAGGGGAGATGACAACGCCATGCGACAAACATACCATTGGCCTCGAGCAAATTATTTCAATATCTACGTGGTAAGGCAAGCTGTGGATGGCAGTGGAACTTCTGGGTTTGCTACTTTTCCACCAGATGTGGACTCTCCATCAAATGCATACAAGGATGGACACGTGATGTCAGCTTGGGCATATGGAGAACACGATCAAATGTGGCAAACATGGTATCATAACTTGGCGCATGAGGTAGGGCACTGGCTGAACGTATATCACATATGGGCAAATGCTGGAGGCAATGGTAGCAATGTATATTGCAATCAGGATGATTCTGTTTCCGATACGCCCAATACCAAAGGAAACAATTTGCAGGATCTAGACGATTTCCCTGGTGTGGGAGCAGTTTCGAATTGCGGTAGCAAAGACAACTTTACCAATATGATGGATTATACATCGTCAACGTATGCGATGTTTACCAATGGACAGAAGGCACGTATGGAAGCAGCATTGAATTCCAGTGTAGCGGATAGAAACAACTTGTGGTCTGTAAACAACGTGTTGACGACATTGTATGGATGTACCACTGGATTGGATAGTGACAACGACAGTATCCCGGATGCTTGTGATGATTGCCCGAACGACATAAACAACGATAGTGATGGGGACGGTGTGTGCGATAGCCAAGACATGTGCAACGGGTATCCGGACGTCAATCTCGATGCCAATCCCGCTTCAATGGATTCGTGCGATACGCTTTTGCCAATAATGGATTTCAATTCGCAAACGATTTTGACTTATGATCCTGCTCAGGACAAAGGTGTTTCAGATGTTTATGACAATGGTGCGACATTGTATGTTTCAGTCAATGCTTGGAAATCCATTGCTTTGAATTATACCATTACGGCAAATACGGTATTGGAGTTCGATTTCAAGAGTACCATAGAAGGAGAAGTGCACTACATAGGGATAGACGATGACCTGGCATTGGACCCAGTTTTGGCCTTCAAGCTATTCGGAACTCAAAATGTTACGGCATCAGGAATCTATAATTTGGATTATGAAACGTACACGGATGGAGATCTTTATGATTACAAGCATTATTCCATACCTATCGGGACATTTTATACAGGGAATGCGCCATATCTGTTCTTTGCAGCAGATAACGACAGTTTCAACGAGACGTGGAACAGTGGAAACAATTACCCGGGAGGAGGCAGTTACAATGATGGGACTTCATTTTTTAGAAATGTGAAAATATACGAAAGCACGACATTGTCCACTCCGGAAGTTGGTGATTTGTCATCGGTGGTTTCCATATACCCAAACCCTGTAGATGATACGTTTACGATTGCAGCAAAGAATAGGCAATTGTCGAAATTGGCCATATACGACATAAACGGAAGGTTTGTAAAAGTCATCGAGATTTCCGACAAGGAGTCGGAAACCATTAGTGTTGGAGAACTATCTTCAGGAGTTTACTTCACAGTGATAGAATCCAACCAAGCGACAGTAGTCAAGAAGTTGATTAAACTATAAACAGGGCGATCTAGGGTTTAAGATCGATGTATGTGAAACCGATGAGATTGTATGATTTCATCGGTTTTTCAATATGTGTGTATGTCGATTTTATCTCTCTAATGAGAACTCATAGATGTTGCCGCCTTCCATACCGTCATATTCGTCGGTAATGACAACGGTATCGTTGTTTTTAAAACAAATGCCTTCCTTTTGTGATGTGTGATCAAAGAATAAGGTGTTGATAGAACCTTCAAAAAAATTGTCCTCGTCAAAATCGGTAAGTTTCCATAATTTGTTATGGTTTAACAAAACAATGGTCTTGTGGTCAGCACTTATGTCAGCTGAGGTAATGCTATTTTTTTTACCTTCCAAGTTGAATTCGGTAACGAATTTGGCTATATGCTTGCCAGTTAGGTTTGGGACAGAAACAACAGTTGCTTTTTTATCATCTTTGCTGAAAACATAAAAGTTGTCGTCAAGTAAAAAGAAGGCTTCAAAGTTTTTGGGTTTTATGGATTTGGGAAGTTTGAAGGTGATTGTTTCTGCATCCACTTTGTCTTCAACCGAAGCAAGGTTGTTAACTTTGTAGATGTTAAATGTCTCACGTTTTTTTGAGTTGTTGCCAAAATCGCCAATGTAAAGGTTTCCTTCGCTATCGCTGGTTAAATCCTCCCAATCCATATTCTTGCTATTGCCAATGGCTATGCTTTTGGCAATGGAACCGTTGGGATCCAGTCCATAGAGGTTGTTCCTGTTTCCAGAATCCTCGATAACCCAAATCAAATCGGAGTTAGATGTCGTTTCAACGGCAGACACCTCCATTAAATCACTGGAAATGTTTGCGACGACTTTTAAGTTGCCAGTATTGCAAGACAATGTCACAAGAGATAAGAAAAGTAGACAAGAGTAAAAACGACGCATATTTATTGAAGTTATAAAATAACGATAGACAAAAATGTATTTTGATGAAAAAGGCATCAAATGCATTTACACCATTCGAATTACATTAATTAATGCTAAATTTACTGCGATATTTTTCAGTATGAAAATCCAAAACAGATATATGGGAGAGAAGGTATTGGTCATTGGGCATCGCGGAGCAAAGGGTTATGTTTCGGAAAATACGATGGCATCCATAGAAAAGGCATTGTCCTTTGGCGTGGATGGCATAGAGATCGACGTACATATGTGCAAAACCGGGGAGTTGATGGTCTTCCATGATTATACCTTGGATAGATTGACCGATGGCAAAGGTGAGATTTCGAAAATGACCTTGTCGGAATTGAAGCGACTCAAGGTCGAAAACACCTATGAGATTCCCACATTGATCGAAGTCTTGAATTGCATAGACAAGCGATGTCTAGTCAATATAGAATTGAAAGGAAGGAACACGGCGAAAGAGGCAGAGAGAATCATCGAGCTATACGTGGAGACCAAAGGTTGGAAATACGACGATTTCATTGTCTCCAGTTTCCAACATCATGAATTGGAGACAATGTTCAAAAGAAACAAAAGCATACCATTGGGGGTACTCACAAAGGCAAATCTTGATGAAGCCATCGAATTTGCCGTTACCATCAATGCCGTAGCCATTCACCCCAATTTCGCATTGCTAAGCAACGACAATGTAAGTGTGGCCAAGCAATTGGGGTATAAGATTTACACATGGTCTGTAAACGAGGCCAAAACCATTGCACGAATGAAACGATACAAGGTGGATGGCATAATTTCCGATTTCCCAGATAGAGTATGATAGAAAAAGACATAATAGTTGTAGGAGGTGGAGCTGCAGGTTTTTTTGCAGCCATAAACATAGCAGAACAGAACCCGGAGTTGACGGTGGCCATCTTGGAAAGAGGGAAAGAGGTGCTGACAAAGGTAAAAGTGTCAGGAGGGGGGAGATGCAATGTAACTCATGCAGAATTCATCCCTCAAGATTTGACAAAAAACTATCCTAGGGGAGAAAGGGAATTGCTTGGGCCGTTCCATACCTTTATGACAGGAGATACCATTGAGTGGTTTGAAAAAAGAGGAGTGGAATTGAAAATAGAGGAAGATGGGAGAATGTTCCCTGTATCCAACTCATCACAGACCATAATAGATTGTTTTCTCTTTGAAGCGAAAAAGCATAAGGTATCCGTGTTAAAAAATCAGCCCGTAATTTCGATTGGCAATGATGATGGACCATGGAGGCTAAAGACAAAGATGGATGAGTTTGTATGCAAGAAATTGGTGATGGCAACTGGGAGCAATCCAAAGATATGGAGGCTTTTAGAAGACCTTGGACACAAGGTTGCCACTCCTGTACCTTCACTGTTCACCTTCAACATAGAAGATGATCGCATTAAAGACATTCCTGGCGTGGTGGCACAAGATGTGGAAGTTGAGGTCGTTGGAACAAACCTGTTTTCGGAAGGTCCGTTGTTGATTACGCATTGGGGAATGAGTGCCCCCTCGATTTTGAAGCTTTCGGCCTTTGGAGCCATAGAACTGGCAAAGCGAAATTACAAGTTTCAAATAAAGATAAATTTCATAAAGAAGACAACTGAAGATGCAATATTGCTCTTGAAAGAGTTAAAACAGGAATCGCCCAAAAAAACAATGGCAAACTATGCACAATTCAATCTGCCAAAGCGATTATGGGTGCAATTGGTTTCAGCTTCCAAAATAGGAGCCAATGACCGCTGGGCAGATGCAAACAAAAAACAAATAGAAGCATTGGCAAGTGAGCTTACAAAAGCAAAGTTCAATGTAAATGGAAAAAGTACGTTCAAAGAAGAGTTTGTAACGGCTGGAGGGGTCAATTTGAGAGAAATCAATTTCAAGACGTACGAAAGCAAACAGCATGAAAACCTATATTTCGCAGGAGAAGTTATGAATGTCGATGCGGTAACAGGAGGGTTCAATTTTCAAAATGCTTGGACGGGAGCATACATCGTAGCACAAAACATAATGAAATAAATGAATATGCGCATATGGTGTTTTTAGATATCAATGTCAGAGGCAATAAAAGATGCCAATGGTAGTCTTGATAACTCCAATGAAAAAGGAAGGAGTACAAGGAGCCAAAAGCAATGCCCAAACGAGAAATTGAAATAATAGATATGGTTGTGTCTACTTTTAATTCTCAGCTGATTTTGGAAAAGCCAAACGCATCAACAACTATTTCTAGAAAAAGCTGAAAACGTCGGCAACCGCCAAAACTATACAACGATGATAAGAAACAATTAAAGGTTAGTATTCTACGAACTTAACACTGTCCCAAGTCATTTTCATGGCATCTTTGATCTGTGCTTCATCCATTTGCAATTCATCCTTGAACTTTAATCTGGCAACGGATATAACAGATCCAAAGCACATTTGCATTATAAGTCTCAAATTGACGTTTCTCAATTCTTTTTTAAGAATACCGGAAAGGATGAAATCCCTGATGTTGGTAAAGTGGACAATGTTCTTTAGACGGATTTCAGGAGTAATGATTGGAGGAACTCCAACAAACTCAATGAATTTGAAGGCCAAAGGGTTGCCAACAAAATAATTGTACAAGTTCAACCACATGGCTTCACATTGCTTTTTGTAATTGTCTTCTGGTAAGTTGGCCATCAAGACAACACCAAAATCCTGACAAATCATAGAGTATATCTCTTCTATTATTTGATTTTTATTGTCAAAATAATGATAGATAGTACCTACGGCAACATTTGCTTCTTTAGCTACCTGAGACATTGGAGTGGCATGTACGCCCTGCTCTACTACCAACTCAAGCATTGTCAGTATAATTTTCTGTTTTTTATCCATTTTTTTGGCCTTAAGGGTGTAAAATAACATCGAGGTTGTGGTTTTAAGGGGCCTCTTTGAATGTTATATCCGTGTTGTGTTACATTTACAAACAATCAGTAAAATAGAAACTTTTGAATATGCCTAAAAACATACAATATTCAGTAAACATCACTAAACCGAATGAATTTCTATTTTGCGCTAAAGTAGTAAATAATTTAATAGAATTAAAAACTATATTTGTAAAAATTTTTTTTAAATGAAAGAAACACAATTTCTTCCGAGAAATTATTCAAGCAATATAGAGAGCGGAGCAGTTGCTTGGTCATCACCCAGCAACATAGCATTAGTAAAGTATTGGGGCAAGAAAGAACGGCAAATTCCACAAAATCAATCCATAAGCTTTACACTGGATGCCTGTAAGACAAAGACCAAATTGCAATTTGAAAAAAAAGGACAAAGTATGGATGGATTCTCCTTCGATGTCATATTCGAAGGAAAGAAGAATGAAGATTTCAAACCCAAGATCGAAACCTTTTTCAAGCGAATAGAAGCCTATTTGCCATTTTTGAGAACATATCATTTTACCATTGAGACATCCAACACCTTTCCTCATAGTTCAGGAATAGCTTCATCTGCATCGGGAATGAGCGCCTTGGCACTATGTTTGGTGGACGTGGAAAGACAACTCATTGCATCGGATGCTTCCCTGAGTGAAAAGGAAAGAAACATTGATGAAGTCGACTTTGTGAAAAAAGCGTCTTTCTTGGCTCGATTGGGATCAGGAAGTGCTTGTAGGAGCATTGAAGGCGATATTGTGGTTTGGGGCAAGCACGAGGAAATAGAAGGGAGTTCGGACTTGTATGGCGTAAGATACCCGGATGAAGTCCATGAAAATTTCAAAGACTACCATGATACCATTCTATTGGTAGACAAAGGAGAAAAGCAAGTAAGTAGTACGGTCGGACATGAATTGATGCATGGTCACCCATTTGCCAAGGAGCGTTTTGGTCAAGCAGAGGAAAACATAACCAAGTTAAAGGCGATTTTGAAATCTGGAGACTTAAAGGCATTCATCGCTTTGATGGAAAGTGAAGCATTGACATTGCATGCCATGATGATGACCAGTATGCCTTATTTTATTTTGATGAAACCCAATACGTTGGAAATAATCAACAAGATATGGGCATTTAGGGAACAAACAGGATTACACATAGGGTTTACGCTGGATGCGGGAGCAAACGTACATGTTCTATACCCAAAAAGCGAAGCAAAGGAAATTTATGAATTCATTAGCACAGTGTTAGTTGCATATTGCCAAAACGGTCACTATATTTGTGACAGAATTGGTTTTGGAGCTTGCAAGTTATAATTTTATTATCTTTAAGTTGTAAAACAACTTACCAACAACCGATATATCGATTTTATGAAAGGCCCACTTTTTTACTCAAAAATCCTACTCTTTGGAGAATATGGAATCATAAAGGACTCCAAAGGATTGTCCATACCTTACAATTTTTACAATGGAGCTTTGAAAATGGATGAAAATCCTTCAAAGGAAGCAATGCAGTCCAATGAGAGCCTTCAAGGGTTTGTGAAATACTTGGAGAACATAAGTTCTGAGCTCGTTGTCTTTGAAACCAATAAATTGAAAGCAGACGTCAATGCCGGAATGTACTTCGATTCGTCCATACCACAAGGATATGGAGTAGGCAGCAGTGGTGCATTGGTTGCAGCCATCTACGATAAGTATGCACAGGATAAAATCACGGTATTGGAAAACCTGACACGTGAAAAGCTATTGAAGCTGAAGACCATTTTTTCTGCCATGGAATCATTTTTTCACGGTAAATCTTCAGGATTGGATCCTTTGAACAGTTATTTGAGTCTACCGATACTGATCAATTCCAAAGACAACATCGAAGCAACTGGGATACCGACACAAAGTACTTCTGGAAAAGGCGCGGTATTTCTATTGGATAGTGGAATCATTGGAGAAACGGCTCCCATGGTAAGTATCTTCATGGAGAACATGAAACAAGAAGGATTTCGTAAAATGCTCAAGGATCAATTCATCAAGCATACGGATGCCTGTGTGGACGATTTCCTGAAAGGCGACTTGAAATCCTTGTTCAGCAACACCAAACAATTGTCCAAAGTGGTCTTGAACCATTTCAAACCAATGATACCAAAACAATTTCACGAGCTTTGGAAAAAAGGCATAGAGACAAACGCATATTACTTGAAACTATGTGGTTCTGGAGGAGGAGGCTATATCTTGGGATTCACTCAAGACATACACCAAGCACAAGATGCACTTAAAGATTATAGATTGGAAGTTGTTTATAATTTTTAAAGTTTCTAGATGATTTCTCGACAACAAAAACATATTCTGTTAAAGTTCTTCAGTATGTTTTCTGTTGTAAGAGGCTACAATATCCTAATTATCGTAATCGCGCAATATTTAACGGCGGTTTACATATTTGCAAATTACAAGCCAGTAAAGAAGGTGCTTTTCGACATTAATTTGCTAATGCTCGTCTTCGCATCTGCAGCGGTGGTCGCAGCAGGGTACATCATCAATAACTTTTACGATTCGGAGAAGGACTTGATCAATAGACCCAACAAATCCATGTTGGATAAATTGGTGAGTCAGAACACGAAATTGTCATTTTACTTCGTACTTAACTTTGTCTCAGTGATAATGGCAAGTTACGTGTCATTCAATGCCGTCTTGTTTTTTTCATTCTACATTTTTGCCATATGGTTCTACTCCCATAAGCTCAAGAAAATGCCAATAACGGGTAACATCACATCGGCAATTTTAACGATAACTCCTTTTTTCGCAGTCTTTATCTATTACAAGAATTTCGATACCGTCATTTTCGTGCATGCGACATTCTTATTCTTGATAATAGCCATTCGAGAACTCACAAAGGACTTGGAAAACATAAAAGGGGATTTGGCTTTGAATTACCAGACCATCCCGATAAGGTATGGAGAAAGCATGTCCAAGAAAATGATTAGCATACTCATTGTACTGACTTTGGTTCCTGCCTATTTGTTGATTACAAAGTTCGAGGTCGGTCACATGTACTTCTATTTCTATGTCTGCATGACCCTACTTTTCGTGTTTTTGGTATTGCTTTGGAAATCGAAGACGAAAAAACAATACCTCATTCTTCACAATATCCTTAAATTCATAATAGTGGCAGGTGTTTTCAGTATCTTGCTGGTAGATGTGGATTTAGTACTAAAACGTATCTTGTAATGGAACATACCCTTAAAATCGCAATGGCGCAAATAACACCAGTGTTGTTGAACAAAGAGAAAACACTTAAAAAGGTGGAGCACTCGATAACGGAAGCAGGCAAGAAAGGTTGTGAACTCGTGGTTTTCGGAGAAGCATTGGTTCCAGGATATCCGTTTTGGTTGGCACTCACTGGAGGAGCAGAATGGAATACGGTGGTTAACAAAGAGCTGCATGCGACATACGTACACAATGCCATTCAAATAGAAAAGGGAGAGTTGGATGCCATTTGCACATTGGCAAAAAAATATGGGATTGCTGTTTATCTAGGTATTATGGAAAGAGCCAAAAATAGAGGAGGGCACAGTATCTATGCCTCTTTGGTCTACATAGATGCCGAAGGAGACATAAAGTCCGTACACCGCAAATTGCAACCAACATACGACGAGCGTCTAACTTGGGCATCAGGTGATGGCAACGGTTTGCAAGTGCATCCGTTGAAGAAATTTACCGTTGGCGGATTGAATTGCTGGGAGAATTGGATGCCATTGCCACGAACGGCCCTTTATGGATTGGGAGAGAACTTGCACATAGCAGTTTGGCCAGGAAGCGATCACAACACAAAGGACATAACACGATTCATAGCACGAGAATCGCGTTCGTTCGTAGTATCCGTATCCAGTTTGATGAGGAAGGAAGACTTTCCCAAGGATACGCCACACTTGGAGCGAATTCTTGAAAAAGCACCAGATGTGCTCGCCAATGGAGGCAGCTGCATTGCTGGACCAGATGGCGAATGGATCGTTGAACCCGTGTTGCATGAAGAAGGACTTGTCATACAAACCATAGACTTTGACAGAGTATACGAAGAACGTCAAAACTTTGATCCGGTAGGACATTATTCTCGACCAGATGTTACCAAGTTGATCGTAAATAGAGAAAGACAGTCTACGGTGGAATACAAAGATTGAAGCAGGTTTTAGTAGTCTGACCTAAGTTCAATTAGTAAGTGCAACATTTTAGGACAAATATCGGAAGCTAGCTT
>JAHDHI010000119.1 GCA_020631395.1 Bizionia sp. | reverse complement strand
AACAACAGAAAAGTCGCTTAGAAATTTATACCAAATTTACTAGGTAGTCCACTTTCCTCTATCTCTAGTTTTGATGTCATTCCCATAAGGGAAATATACATATAATTAAGCTTAATTTAAAATGTAATTGGTATTACAATATCAAAATGCGTAATTAGTAATTCTGGTAAAAGAACCTTCAGTAAGTCAATGTATGGATCCAATCGATGTTTTTTTGCAAAGATCACAATCTTATCTCAATCCTCCCACAACTTTTGAGAATGATCCTCTTTTTTCTTGATGTTATACCAAAACTTCCCTGTTGTCTCGCTAAAGTTTTTACCACATCCATTGCAAAGATAGCGTTGGACGCCTTTGAGCTTGCCATTTGCACGTATGCGTTTACTTGCACAATGTGGACAAGTAACTGCTTTGAGTCCTCCTGTATCTGTTACTTCTTTATCTTCCAACGATAAGGACAATAGAGTCGATACTATCTCTTGCTGGGCTAAGGAATCACTATTGATGAAAAAATCTCTGAAATCTGATGGAATCATAGAATATTGGTTTTAACAAAGATAATACATATCTAAATTAGAGCTTAGCCATAAAATTTTGAAATTATTTGTGCCAATTTAAAGCATTAACCACAAAAAGCCCCATTATCGTAATGATGACGAGGCTTTGTTTTGTAGTTAACAGAATGCTTGGTACTAGCATATGTAATTTCATTGTACTTAAGGCTTAATGGTCGTGATTGGAATGGTCATCACTTTTAGTTTCACCTGTTTGATTCATAGCCATTTCGTGGTCATATTTACAACAACCTGGTAAATCATTATAGGCTTCTTCACTTCCTGCAACTTGTTCGGTGTCGTAACCTGAAGCTGCTATTGCCTTATGAATTGCCATTGCATCTGTTTTGGTATAATCAAAGGAAACATCAATCTTTTTTTTGTCGACAGCCCAATTAGCACTTGTAACGCCTTCAACACTATTGGCAGCTTTTTCAATGGTATTTTTACACATTCCACAATTACCTCTCACACCAAAAGATAAATCTGTCATTGTGATTTCTTTTGACACTTCCGTTGTTGTAGTATCTTCAACTTTTTTAGTTTCGTTTTTACAACTTGTTAATCCCATAGCTATTATTACAGCTACACTTAAAATTACTTTCTTCATTTTTTAAAATTTAATTATTATCAGTGTTTATTTATTCTATTGTTTGTTTAACCTCACCACATTTAAGCATTGCATCGCCAAAATATGGGTTTAAAACTTGCTCCTCCTTACTTATCCAAAAGGCTCCATTATTATTATCTGCCATAGGACAAAACTGCACATATAGCCTATCTTTAACCTTATCAAAATTTTTAACCATTTCTATAAGCTTATCGGAAATTGTTTGAAACTGTTTACGCTGATGTTCAAGACTCACATTTTCATTTATTCCTTTAGAAGTTTTATGCAAAATAGCCCAGTAATTATGCGTTTGCTCTCTTTGACTTACTGGCATTTCTTCTAATTTTTTCCTAAATGCTTCACTTGTAGATGATGCCAACAATACATCGGACTGAATTAAAGCATCTTTAAGATTGATATAAGCGTCAATAATAGGTTGAAATGATTTTTCAACAGTACTATTAAAATCAATTTTTTCTGTCATCATATCCATTGTATGTCCTTCATGACCAGTCATTGCTTTACCACCTTCTTCATTCATCATAGACTTTTTACCTTGTAATTGTGCTGCTGCATCAACCGTAAATGTTCCGTTAGTTACGATTTCATTGCCAACAAATAATCCTTCTAAAACCTCATATTCATTGCCAATTTGATTGCCTAAAACAACTTTACGCATTTCAAAAACGGGTTGGTCTGGATTGGTTTTTAAATAGACCACAGAACGCTCACCTGTCCAAAGTACAGCAGATGTAGGAATTGTTAGTCCCTCATCATTACTGCTTGAAACTCGGTCAATATTTGCGGTTACAAACATTCCTGGTTTAAATACGTCGTTTTTATTAGTAAGCACCACACGCAAGGTTACTGTTCTTGTTTTGGTATTCAAAATTGGTTCAATAAAATCTACTTTCCCTTTAAATTCTTTACTAGCATAAGCGTTTGTAGTCACTAAAACTTCTTGTCCCTTTTTAAATAAATCGATTTGATTTTCATAGACATCAAAGTTTGCCCAAACCGTATTGAGATTTGCAATTTTAAGCAATGGTTGGCCTTGTTTAATGTAATCGCCTTGTTCTATTAATTTCTCGGTAACTGTGCCTGAAACGGTTGCATAAACTGGAAAGTTTTCTTTTACTTTTCCCGTTTCTTCAATCTGATTGATTTGACTTTCAGAGAGCTTCCATAACTTTAATTTATTACGAACTGCCTTATATAATGCAGGTTGCGATTCCTTTAAAGATGATGCTGTAATTAACTCTTGTTGTGCCGCATATAATTCTGGCGAATAAATAGTTGCTAATAGTTGACCTTTACGTACTTCTTCACCTGTAAAACTGACATTCAATCGTTCAATTCTACCTGAAAAATAACTGACTTGTACTGCATTCGCTTCTTCATTTTCAGCAATTTTACCAGATAATTTAATCGTGTTGCCAACAACCTTTCTTTTACCTACAACAGTCGTTTGAATATTGGCTAAGGCCATCGCATTTTCAGTTAACTTGAATTGGTCTGCCAATAAGCCATCTACGCTACTTTCGGCAGGAATTAAATCCATACCACATATAGGACAATCACCTGCTTCCGGTTGCATAATTTGTGGGTGCATTGAACAGGTCCACATTTGATTTTTTGAAGCCATTTCAGAATGATTATGCTCCGTTTCATTGTTAGATGAATTACCAAAAAATAGCCAACCTAAAAGTAAACCTGATATTAAAATTCCTGCATAGATTATATATTTTTTCATCTCTAATTGTTTTTTATTGTAAAAGGGAATGCTATTTTAACCTTCTCCCAAGCAAGAGAAATACTTCCCTCTGTTTCACTAATCTTATTTACTTTATACTCTAAATGTTCTGTAATTTTGTCTGAAATACTTGGTTTTACTTTAAATCTAATCACATCATCATTTTCATTATAATCGTCTTTACCGTGCTGATTCCAGTTTTTATTAATCATTACAGTCCAATCCTCTTTCGAAGGAATCGTGAAAAATCCATATTTTCCTTTTGGAAGCACCTCACCATTTATAATTAAATCTTTATTGGTTTCAATCCAAGTTGCCATATGTGCTCCAGCTTGCCAGACATTATCATAACCAACTAATCCACCAAAAATGATTCGTCCTCTAACTCCTGGTGATGAATAGTCTATATGAATATGAGCATCACCAATGATTGCCATTGTAGATGTATGTGGGCTTAAAGGTTTCTTCTTTGGTGTTTCTTTCTTTTCAACTTTGTGATGTTGATGCTCATCTTTTATCTCTTTTTTGGATTCGTTTTTACAGGCGAAAAGAAGTGTAATTATCACGGATATT
>JAHDHI010000065.1 GCA_020631395.1 Bizionia sp. | reverse complement strand
TGGATTTTATGCGTTCGTTGGTCTTCAAGTTGGTATTGCCAAACTTGTAATTGAATCCCAACCTTATGTATCGCGTATCCAAATCCGTTAGATTGAAATTGTCTTGGTTTGCATATTGGGAAGTTATTTCATAATCCTGAGCATCAAACAAATCCGAAATCGCCAAAGAGAATATCCCCTTCGTCTTAAAGACCTTCTTCTTTATGGATAGCCTGGAAACCAACCTCCTTTTGGTAATTCTAAATCCATATTGATTCTTACCGTTGTAAATCAACGATAGATTTGCGCTCAAGCTCTTGTCCTTCAAAAAGGATAGGCTATTGTTCAACGTCGTGTAGTTGGACCACAGGTTTCTCTTCAATTGAATTTCATCGATAGTAGACTCATCTTGAATGTTGTAAAACGATGTGAGAAAATAGACTGACCAATTTTTCAACATGTCGAAAGACGTAATGAAATCAACACCGATCTCTCTGGTCTTCTTCAAATTGACATGTGAAGACACGATGACGTTTTCTTCGTTATCCTGTAGCGGAAGTTCAAGAATATTGGATTTCCCCCCTTTGTGGTACACTTCGAAAGTGAATTTGGATATGGAAGTTCCTATTGTCACATGGCTGGTAAAGGCGGGTTGCAACGTTGGGTTTCCAGAGACTATCGTATTGTCATTCAAGAAAAAGTTAAATGGATTCAGCTTTTTGTAACTCGGTCTTCCAATGCTTCGCTTGTAGTTCACATAGACATCCGTTTTTTCAGAAAGTCGATAGCTAAGATTCAGTGTCGGGAACAATTCAACGTAATCTTGTGTATTTCTCTCATTCGTCGTTATGGACTTCCCTTCAATGCTAGTTTGTTCTATTCTAATGCCTCCAGAGGCATTCCATTTTTCCCAACGTTTCGCAAAACTCACATAACCGGCAAAAATGGACTCGTCATAATGGTAGTTGTTAGTATTCTCCGTGTTTAACGTTTGCTCATTCGTATTTGTGTCGACATCGAATTGTATGATGTCACTCACCACTTCAATACGGGACAATTTCGCTCCAGCATTGAAAGAAGCACTCTCTCCCATTGGCAATTCGTAATCCAATTGGGAAGTGAATATTGTCGTATCTTGATTGTTTTTGGTATTGAATGCCGTACTGAAGTCAAAGACGTCATCCTCGTCAAAATAATTGCTGTTCACATCTTGATTCCTGTTATAGTCGTATTTCGTGACATGACTATTGAAGGACAACTTCGATTTGTCATTGAAGCGATGCACGAAATCAAAGTCAAAACCCAAGTTGTGCTTTTTGTCCCGAGACAGGTTATGTGAATCGAAATGGTAATCCAAATCATTCATCTCATCGAAAACCACTGATTTTCCCCTTGTCAAATACTTGAAATAAGGCAAAAACAAAAGATTGGATGACAAGCTCAATGTGTTTTTGTCATCTATGAGATAATCAAAGTTAAAGTTCAAATTATGAGTTTTGGACCACGTGTTCCTATCCAACTTGGTATTCCATCGTTCGTAGACTCCATTGTCGTCCATATAGTTGATTTGGTCTTCACTATTCCTGTCAATCTTGTTTTTGGTAAAACCATAGTTTACATTGACATTGATCTTCTTGGTTTTGTAAAACTGATTTATTCCTGCATTGTATCTGGGAAAAACACCTTGGGTATAATTTGCAAAGACATTTCCCCTGTAACCGGTAATCAAATTTTTAAGCATGACTATATTTAGGACAGCCCCGCTTTCTGCATCGTATTTTGCGGGAGGGTTTGTAATCACCTCAACTTTTTGAATGGTATTGGCCGATGAACTTTCCAACAATTGCGTTAGCTCTCCAGAGGACAAGTTGACCTTTCTATCGTTTATATAGACCGCAGGTGCCGTATTTTTGATTGAAATCTCATTGTCCAATATCAAAACACCCGGTGTACTTTGCAACACGTCCAAAATCGTCCCTTCACTCAAAGCTGTGTTAGCTACGTTGAAAATCAACCTGTCGACCTCCTTCTTCAAGGTTGGTCTTTTGGAAGTGACTACCACCTCTCCTAGGTTTTCGGTCTTTTCCTTCAAGATCAAGCTTAGCTCCACGTCGCTAAATAGTTGAAACTGTTTCCTTGTCCTTTCGTACCCTATGAAACTGGCTTCCAAAGCATACCCCCATTTGCCCATGTCTTCGAACTCAAAGTAACCATTTTCATCTGTAGTTGTTCCAATTGGCTTGTCAAAACCCGAACTTATGTTCAAATCCTCTACTGTCGATTTGAAAAGCAAAATATTTGCATAGGCTATCGGCTCATCGGATTCATTGATCAAGGTACCAGAAATAGTGAAGTTTTGAGAAAAAACAAAGGGGGAACAAAGGAATAAAAATATGTGGAGGGAGAGCTTCAAAAATTACAATATTAAATTCTAGTGCAAGATACCACTTGTTTATTACTTTCTATTACGGTAAAAACCGTAAATTTCAATGCATTGCCTTGGAAAATAAAATTCGAAAAAAGCTTAATAAATACTCTATATTTGTACCATCTTACTTTTGGGAAGATTTTAGACTATGAAGAACATTAGAAATTTTTGCATCATTGCACACATAGATCACGGAAAAAGTACACTTGCAGACAGGTTGCTTGATTTTACGGGCTCCGTATCAGATCGTGAAAAACAAGACCAGCTCTTGGACAGCATGGACTTGGAACGAGAACGTGGTATTACCATAAAGTCCCACGCCATACAAATGGAATACACGCACAAAGGGGAACATTATGTTTTAAATCTCATCGATACTCCTGGTCACGTGGATTTCTCATATGAGGTGTCACGATCCATCGCTGCCTGTGAAGGCGCCTTGCTCATCGTTGATGCAGCACAAAGCATACAAGCTCAAACGATTTCCAACCTATATCTGGCCTTGGAGAATGATTTGGAAATCATACCCGTACTCAACAAGGTGGATTTACCAAGTGCCAATCCTGAGGAAGTAACGGATGACATCGTCGATCTTTTGGGTTGTACTCCTGAAGAAGTCATTCCTGCCAGTGCCAAAACCGGCTTGGGCATAGAGGACATCTTGACGGCCATCATAGAACGTATTCCTGCCCCAAAAGGAAATTTAGATGAATCTCTGCAAGCTTTGATCTTCGATTCTGTATACAATCCGTTTAGAGGTGTTGAAACTTATTTTAGAGTAATTAATGGTTCTATTAAAAAAGGACAGGAGATAAAATTTATCGCTACTGGTAAAACTTATGGAGCAGATGAAGTTGGGACTTTAAAACTCACCCAATTCCCTAGAAAAGAAATAAAGGCAGGAGATGTTGGTTATGTTATCACGGGAATCAAAGAAGCAAAAGAGGTAAAGGTTGGAGATACCATTACAGATGCCAAAAACCCGACGACCAATGCCATTGAAGGTTTCGAAGATGTAAAACCAATGGTTTTTGCAGGTATTTATCCTGTAGATACCGATGAGTACGAAGAACTTCGCAACTCTATGGAAAAACTACAACTAAATGATGCCTCTCTAATTTTTGCACCAGAAAGTTCTGCTGCATTAGGTTTTGGTTTTCGTTGTGGATTCTTGGGAATGCTACATATGGAAATCATACAAGAGCGTTTGGAACGCGAGTTCAACATGACTGTGATTACCACGGTTCCAAATGTAAGCTACCATGCTTTTACACGAAAAAACACTGAAGAAGTCATTATTGTAAACAATCCAACCGATTTACCTGATCCATCTAGTTTAGATCGCGTTGAAGAACCTTATATAAAAGCGACCATAATCACCAAAGCTGACTTTGTTGGCAATGTCATGTCCTTGTGTATTGAAAAGCGAGGTCAAATAACAAACCAAACGTATTTAACGACAGAGCGTGTTGAATTGACGTTTGACATGCCTTTGGCAGAAATCGTCTTCGATTTCTACGATCGCTTAAAAACTGTTTCCAAGGGCTATGCTTCTTTCGACTATCATCCAATTGGAATGCGTAAATCCAAATTAGTCCGCGTGGATATCTTATTGAATGCACAACCAGTAGATGCACTTTCTGCATTGATTCATGCGGATAACGCTCATAACATTGGTAAGAAAATGTGTGAGAAGCTAAAGGAATTGATTCCTAGGCAACAATTCGACATTCCCATCCAAGCCGCAATTGGAGCAAAGATAATTTCTCGTGAAACCACTAAGGCGCTTCGTAAAGATGTAACGGCCAAGTGTTATGGTGGAGATATTTCCCGTAAGCGTAAATTATTGGAAAAGCAGAAAAAAGGAAAGAAGCGCATGCGTCAAGTAGGTAACGTGGAAATTCCTCAAGAAGCATTCATGGCTGTATTGAAGCTGAACGATTAAAAACAACAACCATATGAAAAAACCTCCAAGATTGGAGGTTTTTTCATAATATGTGATTAATTATTTTACCAACTAGTTTGTCTCAGCTTCCACTATTTCCACATCAAAGGATTTTCCCAAATACACCAAACTCCAATCCTCTCCAATGTTGTCAATGGCTGTATTATGAGAGGTAATTATGGTTAATTCTCCTTCCGCATCTTTTATGAAAAGTGGAATTATGTCCTTGTCGTTGTTGGTTATTTCTATCAAGGCTTCGTAATGTTCCTTGTCCCTTATTTCAATCTCTTGAATGCTTGGATATTTCCGAGTCGTATTCGTCAAGGTCGTAAAATCGTCCGTATGGGAAAACAATCCTTCTTTTGGATTGTTGTTTTCGTCTTTCATCTCGTCTACCGAAACCAATCGAAAAGACCCGTTTTCGCCAAATTGCTTGCTAAATTTGTTTATAGCATACTTATTGATGTCCGCATTGCCCGTCAATGCCATTAAATACCCCACGTCGTTGAGCTCTATGTTATCCAATAGGTTATCAGAATAGATATTGGTATTGATGGCCTCCAGCCCCAATTCCTTTGCCTTTGAAATATTAGATTGGTTGCTATCAATCAATACCACATGTCTCCCATTGGATTCGAGGTAGTGTCCCAACAAACGGGATACCTTTGAAGCGCCTACGATTAAAATGCCATCGGATTTCGTCAAAAACACACCTACCAGCTTGGCAAACAATCTTGCTGTCGTGGCGTTGAGCAAAACAGTACCCAATACTATCATGAACACCAAAGGCGTGATGTACTCTGCACCTACAACGCCATTTTTCGCCAATTTCAATCCAAAAAGCGAAGCTATCCCTGCTGCTACGATACCCCTTGGCCCGACCCAACTGATGAATGCTTTCTCCTTCAGTTTCAAACTGGATCCGAATGTACTTATAAATACGCCCAAGGGTCTCACCAAAAGAATTACGACTACGAACAAGAGAGCTGTCTTCCATGTGTAGATAAGATATAATTCCTCCATGTTTATGTTTGCTGCCAGCAAGATGAACAATATGGAAATCAACAAGACACTCAGCGATTCCTTAAAATACAACAGTTCTTTCAAATAAGGAGATTTGGAATTCCCCAACACCATTCCCATCACCACTACCGCCAATAGTCCGGATTCATGAGCAAAGCTATCGGACAGGATGAATACGCCAAGGACTGCAGCCAATGCAAAGACGTTCAACAAATAATGAGGCACCCATTTTCTATTTATAATGAAGTTCATGGCGTGAGCAAACGTAAAGCCAAAAGTGGCGCCAAACAATACGATCTTACCAAACTCTATAAAAGCCGTCTTGGTAAACTCCCCACCGGCATCCACACTTATGAATTCGAAAACCAGGACCGCAACCAAAGCGCCTATGGGATCTATCAAGATGCCTTCCCATTTCAATACTGCCGACACATCTTTCTTTAGAGGTATGTTTCTTAGAATGGGCGTAATAACCGTTGGTCCAGTTACTATGATCAAGCCTGAAAATAAAAATGAAATTTCCCAACTCAGATCAAAAATAAAATGAGCTGCAACTGCTGCTCCAAAAAAAGTGACTAAAGATCCTATGGAAATAAGTTTTGTAATTACGGGTCCGACATTCTTGATTTCTCCCATCTTTAAAGTCAATCCTCCTTCAAATAATATGATGCTTATGGCTAATGAGACAAAGTAGAACAAACTTTCTCCGGGAAACAAACCTTCCTTTCCATTCCAAATCGGCTCTATCCATTTCGTGCCATCGTTGCTTAAAAATTCGGCTGCAATCGGCCCCACCAAAAGCCCTATCAATATCAAGGGCAAAATAGCCGGGATCTTAAACTTCCATGCCACCCATTGTGCCAATATTCCTAAAATGATAATTCCTCCTAATGCTAACATCTACTTATTATTTTTTCGTGAAATTAGTAATTTAATGGATAATGAAAATGAAATTAATTAAAAAATAGCCTTAAATTAATCAAAAGCGACTTGCCTCAACATTTTTTTAGATTGAAAAAAATGCTATCTTTCAATTTTTTGTGAAATTAATTAAATTCGTGAACTTAAAACCCTTCAAAAGCATTGGTATTGGTGTTGCATTTTCACCAAACCTAAAAGCCAACCTCTATGAGGCAGCACGGTTGTCCTTGTTTTTTAAATCCAAATTGATTTTGATTCACGTTGGAGATGCCTCCAAAGAAAAAACAGAGGCTTTGGCTCTCATACTAAGTGCTTTCAAAAGCGACCTCTTGGATTATGAAGTTGTTTTCAAAACAGGGAACCCCGTCGATGTCATCCTATCGATTTCCGATGAGAAAAAAGTAGACTTGTTGGTTCTTGGCGCTCTACAACGTGAGAATTTCCTAAAGTACTATGTCGGTTCAATTGCTCGAAAAATTACCCGAAAAGCCAAATGCTCCATTCTTTTGTTGGTAAAACCTTCCACAGAAAGAATCCCTTGTGAACACATAGTCGTGAACGGATTGAAAGACCCGAAAACGGAACAAACCATAGCAACTGCGTTTTATGTTGCCAAGCAATTGCGCGCAGACCGAATTACCATTGTCGAAGAAATCAAACAAAATGAAGTTTCCATAAAAGTCAATGATGACAAATCTCTTAGAAAGGCCACGATCTTCAAAGAACGCATCAAACTTAGAGAAGCATCGAGAGTCAAAGAAATAATTGAGCACATTCCTGAAAAATACACCAAGGACATAGCCATAAAATCGCAACCGATATTTGGAAAGCAAGGCTACTCCATTGGACATTATGCACAGATTTCTCGTGCCGACCTATTGGTGATGAATGCCCCCTCAAAAATGACTTTTTGGGATCGTTTGTTCCCTCATGACATAGAGCATATCCTAACTGAATTACCAACCGACGTCTTAATTATTCAATGAGCCCAAAGAAGGATAACATAGCCCATTTTTTCAAAGCATTGCCAAAAAACATATTTTCAGGCTTTGTTGTCAGTCTAATAGCATTGCCTCTGGGGTTGGGATTGGCCATGGCCAGTGAAGCCCCTCCAATATCCGGTATAATTGCGGCTGTGATAGGCGGCTTTGTCGTCTCCTTGCTGGGTGGAAGCAACGTTACCATCGCTGGTCCCGGAAATGGTTTAGTTGGCGTCCTTTTAATTGCCATTACGACATTGGGCATAGAGAGTGCCTATGCGGCAATCATTTGCTCCGGTGTCCTTCTTTTGATACTGGGTTTCCTTCGTCTAGGCAAGTTGGCGGATTTCTTCCCTTCATCTGCAATTCAAGGTATGCTGGCTGCCATTGGCTTAATTATTCTAGGAAAGCAATTTCATATCATGCTAGCGCATAAAATAAAACGAGAAGACACCATCGATTACCTTTTAGAGATTCCATATACTATAAACGATGCTATTCACTATGATAATACAGGGCTTATTTATGCTGCTATTGCAGGTATTTTAAGCTTTGCAATCATGATATTCTATTCAAAAATCAGGAATAAATATTTACAACTTATTCCCGCTCCAATGTGGATAGTCATTTTGTCTATTACCTTTAGTTATTATTTTGAATTAGTAGCACATGAAAGCAATCCCATAGATCCTAATTATATGATTTCCGGTATACCACAATTCTCTGAAATCATAGCACAACTGCCAACAATAGACTTTGGTAAAATAGGAAGCCTACCCTTTTGGACAAGTGTCCTTGCCTTGACGCTCATTGCAAGCATAGAGTCTTTGTTGAGCATTAAAGCCGTAGACAAGCTCGATCCGGAAAAACGTCGATCCAATGTTAATAGGGATTTGAAAGCTTTGGGATTGGCAACTGTCGGAAGTGGTTTTCTAGGAGGGTTGAATGTGGTAACCGTTATTGCCAGAAGTTCTGTAAATGTCAACAATGGAGGTAGCAATCGTTCTTCTAATTTTTTCCACGCTACTTTTTTGGTCGTGTTCATAGTATTGTTTAGCTCTCAATTAACAAGAATCCCCTTACCCGCATTGATGGCCATATTGGTTTACACGGGCTATAAGTTGGCTTCGCCAAGCACCATTCGCAATATTTTTTCCATTGGTAGGGAACAACTCATAATCTTCTTTGTAACTCTTTTAGTGACATTGAAAATTGGACTGATTACCGGTATTACTTCTGGTGTCTTGGTTACACTTCTCATTCACATCGTAATTAATCGCGACTTTTCATTATTTGCCAAAAATGTGCTAAAGCCCAACGTATTGATGTTTCAAGAAGATGAAGATGAAAGCAACTATTACTTAAGTGTGAAGCATTTTTGTAGTTTTTTGAATTATTATAGATTGAAAGAAAAAATAGACACCATACCTGAAGACGAAAATGTGATCATCGACTTTTCACTTTGCGAGTTCGTGGACCATACCGTAATGGAAAACCTAAACAGCTACCAAGAACTATTCAAAAAAAGAGGCGGGTCTTTCGAAGTCGTAGGTTTGGACATGCATGATACGGATTCCAAGCACCCTTTTGCATTAAGACGATTGCTTCCTGTACCCAACATCATCAAAAACAATTTAACGAGAAGACAAACCTCTATCGAAGAATTGGCTATCGACTACAAACTAAACTATACACACGAAAAACAAAAGGGAATAGAGTTCTTAAATAATTTCCTATTCTTTAAAACAAAGAAAATCAACCACATATACAATCAATTGACCACGGACAATGATGCGCTGAATCTTTTTGACATCGAGTTTTCCGAAGGTGAGTTCATTGCCAAGGAAGTAGTGCGCTCCACAATGTTCTACATCAATTTGAACAAAGACATCCCTGAGTTCACTCTGGACAGAGAAGGTTTCTTGGAAAAAATATATGCCTTTGCCGGTTTTAATGACATTCCCATTCAAAATCACAACGACTTTTCAAAACGTTTCTACCTATTGGGGGAGGATGAAGATAGGATAAAAGCACTTTTTGACGACGACCTCACTCATTTCTTCGAAAGCAATCCCTATTATCATATCGAATCCAATGGAAGCTGTCTGCTAATATTTGGGCGTGAACGCCAAGCGAGCATCAAAGAGATAAAAGCGCTTTTTGACTTTGGCAAGCGTCTGAGGGCCGTACTTTCCTAAGCTGAACTTTTTTTGATTTTCGTTTTAAAGTACTCCCATAAAAACATAAGTAGGACACTCGTTCCAAACAAAGGGAACAGTACACCCAAGACAACAATGCAAATGATGATGCCATAGCTTATTTTTAGCGTTTCCGGTACTTTTGGCACTCCCCAGTCTCCCTTTTGCTTGCGTTTTAAATAAGACAATAGTCCAGCTACGCCAACAAACAACAACATTATGGCAATGCCCAACATTAAAAACCAATTCCATCGTCCAAATTCTCCTTGGTGAAAGGCCATCAACCATAATCTGCCTTTAATCAAAATACCAACATCTTCCCAATCGTGTTCTACCAATTGTTGTCCCGAATATTGATCGAAATGAAAACGCTTTTGAGCTCCAAAATCCAAAGTGGCATTGAAAATAATGTATACTCCCTTTTCTCCTTTGGGCAAACCTATGCTTACTTCTCCCTTCAAGTCCATCGACCTTACAAGCATTACCATATCGTCAAGATCCATAGGCGTTCCCGTGGTCTTGGATTGCAATCCTCGAGCATCCCAAGTCTTGGGAAACCCTGTGTCGGTAACCTTTTGCACCCATTTGAAGCCTTCTCCAAAAACATCGGTCCATGGTAAACCACCAGCCAATGTGATTAACAACAAAACAGATGTCCAAAACCCTAAAACGGTATGCAAATCGCGAAATAGAATTCGCTTTCCCTGTTTTAATCGTATGGTGAAAAAAGCTTTGATGCCTTGCTTTCCACTTGGCCGAAACACGTAGATTCCCGTAATTATCAATACGATCATCCAACTCGCGACGAGTTCGACAATCTTGGTGCCAAACTTCCCCAAAAGCAACTCTCCATGCAATTTCCTGACGGTATGCATCTTGGAATCCTTTTGGTTTATCGTTCCTGTGATTTCCGAATTGTATGGATTCACGTATGTGCTGTTCTTGTGACTGAATCTTCCTGAGACGAATTCCGTTGCTAGATTTTCCTCTCTGGGAACAACCATGCTATTTGGTGCCTTGTGCATGGCCGCCTTTGCCAGATCCCATTGTCTTTGAAATGAAATGGGCTCCCCTTCTATCTTTACGATCTTTATATATTGTTGTTTGGGAGCCTCATAGTTATCCTTGAACAGGTAAATGCCTCCAGTAATGGCCAACATTACCACAGAGCAAAGATATCAACCCTGCTATAAAGTGCCATTTCCACAACCATTGACTCAATTTATTGTTCTTTTTAAACATCTTTGAAAAAATTTGAAAGGGAGTTAACCTCTTCCCTTGCGTTAAAGATTAAAATTTGTATTTCACTCCAAAATGGAATGTTCTTGGATTGCCAATGGTGTACGTATTGGCGCTTCTAAACCTATTGTAAGATGCTCTTGCCGAATATAACTCATCAAAGATGTTCAGTGCATGTGCCCAAACATTGATTCCTTTGACCTCATAGGAAATCAAGGCATTGAATATGTTGTGCCCATTGTAGATTGCCGTACCAAAGGAACCATCATCATTAGCTACTTGCCCTTCAAAACTGGTGTTGTACTTACCAACCAATTCGTGTGTCATACTTACTGTAAGGTTCTTTATTGCATCGGGTCTATAAGTTATTTTCGATGTTCCCAAAAGTTTTGGTGCAGTTGCCCTGTCGGTATCAGAATAGTCGACTCCCCTTTCGAAGAATTCCACATACCTATGCTTTGCAAAGCTCCCGTTATGACTAATGGTCAACGCTTCGATTGGATTGTATCTTACGCCGTATTCCACACCAAAAGACCTTGTTTTACCGGCATTTGCATTAAAAAACTCATCGTTCTCGTTTCGCAATGTTATCAATGTGTTCTTGCCCTCCAAAAGATACACTGCCACATCTGCTTGTAAGGTGTTCGGAATCTTAAAATAGGTTCCCAATTCAAAATTGTCATAACTGCTGGGCTTTAAATCGAAAACATCTCCTCCCACTCCCACAAAGCTATTACGATACAAGGTCGATGTTTGTGGAGGTGTGAACCCATTGGAATAATTGGCATACAAACCGAGATTCTTGTTTACATTGTAATTTGCTCCCAATTTAGGTGATATGTTGTCATAACCATTTTTAGAATCTTTTGGCCCAGCCATGCCATCCACCAAATTGTTGTAGTCGTATTCAAATCCATCATACCTCAATGCTGCCGTTAACTTTAAGGCATTTGTCGGATTTATTTCATATTGCAAATACCCCGCGTAATTCAAAATGCTAGCATCATAGTTTAAAATATAATCTCCTGCGTTGATGGTAAAATCAATATTCTGCCCTGTTTCGGGGTTTACTATAACTGTCAACCTCTCTGCTACGTAATCTTGTGGTGAATAATCCAACGAGGAACCTACAATCAATGAGGACTTCGCAAAGTCGAAATCTATTTTATGTTGTATCAACCCAACATAGCTTTTAAAGACGTTGTTGTTGATTTCTCCACTTCCAAAACCAGTGAGTTGTCCTTGTTCTCTGAATTGACGAATGCGGTAGGATGGGTTTTGTCCCATTTCATTGTTTCTAAATACAAAATTGAAAGTCGTCTTGTTTTTGTTGTTCCATTGTTTGTTTACGGTACTTCTTATTCTAAACGCCAAAGCTTCACGCTCAGTAAATGTTTGATCGCTCTCAAAATTCCCTCCTGTATAATCGTCTTCACTTAGAGAACCAGACATATCCGATCTATAATCTATCAAGTTGAACACATTTGTCCAATCCAATGTTGGAGACAAATGATTCACATTCTTGAATGTCAATGCAAATTTCTCATAATCACTATGCTCAACAGGTCCATCTTCTCGTTGTACGTATTGTGCTCCCAAGTAAAAACCAACGTTTTCCCCTGCATATTTGGACAATTCGAAATCATAACGCGTCAATCCAATGTCATTGATTTGGAAACCTGCACTTCCTGAAAGATCCCTAGTAGGATTCTTTGTTATGAAGTTGAAACTTCCTCCAATGGCTTCACTTCCATAGATGCTGGATGCTGGGCCTTTTAAAACCTCAACGCGGTTGTACGAAAGATCATTCATTTCCAACAATGCATTATGATTGAACACTGCCGTTGGACGAATTGGCAAACCATCTTCCACATACAAGAATAGGGATTTTGTAGATATCGGTGAACGAACAGACATGAAATGCTGCTCGTTGCTTGCTACCCTGGAAGTAGACATTACAACCCCTGGCACATCGTTTACCAACTGATCTATTCCAAAGGCCTTCGATGCATCTATTTCCTTGGCTGAGATTACGGAAATAGAAGCCGGCACTTCTTTTCTTTGCTGTGATTCTCTGCTGGCAGAAATGACCACCTCGTCCAAAAGTTCGTCATTTTCTGTTAACACTATAATATTGTTTGTTGATGAAAGACTTTTCTCAATAGTGGTAAAACCAACGAAACGAGCAATGACAACTTCATTTTCATGTAGTTCTATCACGAAATTTCCATATTCATCAGATATGACCGTATTGTTTGAATTTGTTTTTGATTGAATGGTAGCTCCACTCAAAGGTGCTTTGCCATTGTCTACAATTTTTCCATTGTAGCTTTTTTGTGCATAGGTGCACAGGCTCGCAAAAGCTATCACGAGCTGCAAAAAATATTTCATCTGTTTTTTTAATTTTGATCAGATGGAATTCTCCAACGGCAATTAAGTTGCAATCAACTTAATTGCCTAGGATCATTTCATTTTATGTTGAAATTCAGTTTAATGCTTGAAAATTGAGCGCGCCTTAAATGAACTACCTCGACCCAAGGGTACGAGGTATCAAGCGGAAGAAAATATTATTTTTAGTTTGATGAAAACCTTAGGTTTTCAAACTTTCCTCTTGACCTGCGACGCAGAGCATCGGGGAATTCCATTGATTAAAGGTAAGACCTTTAAGCGCATAAATCATGTACATTAAACTTGTGGTGGACGATCTAAATTTTCTTTGAACAAAGAAATTAATTGGGTGTTGTAATTCCAATTGTGGCGTTTTAATACTCCATTTTCCTTTAATTTGAAATTATAGGCATACTCTTGAAAATACACTGGAAAGAACGCTTCAAAAAAGGAAGTCAAATAGGGGGAGGTTTCTTCCGTACTATTGTTGGGCGTTGATTTTAATTGCTTTGCCAAGTGACATTTCCCATTGCACTGTAGCTTTGGTTCCTCCTTGTTGACACAATACGTTTCAATGATGTAATCTATATTCAACTCAAAATAAGCCACATAACCTAAATTATATGCTGGTCTCAATGCAAAAGCAAGGAATAAAATGTATGCAAAACAGGCTTTCAAATAAAACAAAAATTAAATTTAATGGGCAAAAATAACCTATTTGCTTTTCATCATGCTACTCGTCTCTTAATAAATTCTTAACGTTTTCCAATTTTACAAGGTATTTTAGTACTTTGCGGAGCAATATGAACTTATATCCAATACTTGCTGGTAACTTTAAATTGGATGGAGGCGCAATGTTTGGCGTCGTCCCAAAATCCTTATGGACCAGAACGAACCCCGCAGATGGCAACAACATGATTGACATTGCTGCACGATGCCTATTGATCGAAGATGGAAACAGACTTATTTTGATAGACACGGGAATGGGAGACAAGCAAAGCGACAAATTCTATGGTTATTATCACCTTTGGGGAGATCACACCCTAGACAAATCATTGGCTCTACATGGTTTTAATCGCGATGACATCACTGATGTGTTTATGACGCATCTCCACTTTGATCACTGTGGCGGAACCATAAAATACAACAAAGACAGAACATTGTTGGAACCTGCCTTTAAAAACGCCAAGCTTTGGAGCAACAAAAAACATTGGCAATGGGCAATACAGCCAAATCGTCGTGAAGTTGCCTCTTTTCTAAAAGAGAACATCTTGCCAATGGAAGAAAGTGGTCATTTGAACTTTACCTCCCTTCCCAAAGACGACATATTAAAAAACTCCGAACTTGGTTTTGACATTTTCTTTGCCAATGGGCATACTGAAAAACAAATGATTCCCATGATCAACTACAAGGGAAAGACAATTTGTTTCATGGCAGATCTATTGCCAACCGCTGGACATTTGCCAATTCCGTTTGTAATGGGTTACGACACAAGGCCTTTACTGACCATTGGAGAAAAAGAAAAATTTCTAAACTTGGCAGCAGACAATAATTATTACTTATTTTTGGAACACGATGCCCATAACGAAATCATCACCGTGAAACATACTGACAAAGGCGTACGATTAAAAGAAACATTCACTTGTAAAGATATTTTACATTAAACTCTAATTATATGAAGCTAATTAATAAAACAGTGCTATTTTCAGCTATTTCGGCTGTAATGCTCTCCAGTTGTGGTGGTGGAGCTCCCATTCTATCAACTCCAATTGAAAACATTGACACCACACCTTTGAAAGAGTCGGAATTAACCGAAGCTGAAAAGCACAACTGGGGTCATTTGGACTTGGTGAAAGACACCATTCCAGGAATGAGCGTAGACAAGGCCTATGCAGAAATAATCAAAGGAAAAAAAGGAAAGACGATAATCGTTGCTGTCATCGATTCTGGGATCGATATCGAACATGAAGATTTGGACGGTGTTCTTTGGACCAACAAAAAGGAGATAGCAGGTAACGGAAAAGATGATGACAACAATGGATATGTCGATGACATCCACGGTTGGAACTTCCTTGGAGATGGTTACGACGAACAATTGGAATACATTCGCTTGGTAGCAAGTGGTGACACGAATGCCCCTAGGTATGCAGAAGCAAAGGCAAAATACGACAAAGACCATGGTCAAGCAATGGGAGGCAAGCAACAATACGATCAAATTTATACGCGTGTTAAAGGTGCTCACGAAACTTTGACCGCACACTTTGGCAAAGCTGACTACTCCAAAAAGGAAGTCACTGACATAAAAACCGAAAATGACGATTTGAAAGCTGCCAAGGAAACAGCAAATTTCATCTACGGAAATGGTTTGAGTTCCATGGAAGAAGCCGTGAAACAGATTAAAGGAGGTGTGGAATACTATACAGATCAAGTGAACTACAACTTGAACAAAGATTTCAAAGGCCGCAAGACTGGAGATAACCCAGACATTTATGACGACAAGCCGGGTTATGGAAACGGAAACGTCATCCCTGTGAAAAAATCCGAAAGCCATGGTACGCACGTTACTGGAATCATCGCTGCAGAGCGCAATAATGGTTTGGGTGCCAACGGTGTTGCAAACAACGTTGAGATAATGAGCATTCGTGCCGTTCCAAATGGGGATGAGTACGACAAGGATGTTGCAAAGGCGATCCGTTATGCGGTCGACAATGGAGCAAAGGTGATCAATGGAAGTTTTGGAAAGAGCTTCTCTCCTCATGCAGATTGGGTACGAGATGCCATCAAATATGCAAGTGACAACAATGTGATTTTTGTTCATGCTGCTGGAAATGATAGCAAGGATGTGGATACCGAGCCTAATTTCCCTGACGACAACGTTGACTATGTGGAAGTTTCCAACACTTACATAAGAGTAGGTGCATTGGCTCCAAAATATGGTAGTGAAATGGTTGCCAATTTCTCCAACTATGGTAAAAAGAACGTCGATGTATTTGCTCCAGGAGCTCAAGTATATTCTACGACTCCAAAAAACGAATATGACACGAAAGGTGGTACTTCCATGGCTGCTCCTGCGGTTGCTGGTGTTGCTGCTTTGGTTTGGTCCCAATATCCAAAATTGACGGCTGCCCAAGTAAAACAAATCATCATGGACTCTGGTTTGCCAATTTCCTCGAAAGTAGTCGTTGGCGGCAATGCGGAAGATGTTAGACCTTTTTCAGAAATAAGCAAGTCTGGAAAGATGGTAAACGCATACAATGCCTTGATAATGGCAGCACAATTATCCAAATAAGTTAAACATATTCAAAAAGCCTCAACCTTTAAAATGTTGAGGCTTTTTATTTTAATATCTATATTACCATGAAAAAGATTTTATTGTTCGGTTTTTCCGCTTCTTTGTTGCTAAGCTCTTGCGATGCTTCCAAAAGCACGACAAATGGCGCATCCAAAGACAATGTGGTTAAAACCTCTAACACAAACACCATATCAAAATCCACATATTGGCAACAACACGTGGATTATAAGATGGAAATTGACATGGATGTGAACAATTTCCAATATCAAGGAACACAAAAACTAGTATACACCAACAACTCGCCAGATGTTTTGAACAAGGTATTCTATCACTTGCATTTCAATGCCTTCCAGCCAGGAAGTGAAATGGATGTGCGCTCGAGAACCATCGAAGACGCCGACCCAAGGGTTGGAAGTCGCATAAGCGCTCTAAAACCCAATGAAATTGGTTACATTAAAGTTACCTCGTTAAAGCAAAACGGTGCCGTGGTAAAACACGAAACAGCGGGAACTGTATTGGAGGTAGAGTTGGCTAAACCCATTCAACCTGGTGAACGCGTGACTTTCGACATGGTTTTCAATGCACAGGTACCTGTACAAATTCGTCGTTCGGGAAGAAACAACAATGAGGGTGTTGCCTTGTCCATGACACAATGGTATCCGAAATTGGCAGAATACGATTTTCAAGGATGGCATGCCGACCCATACATAGGTAGGGAATTCCATGGTGTTTGGGGAGATTTCGACTTGAAATTGACCATTGACAAAGACTATGTCGTTGGTGGTTCTGGTTACCTGCAAAACGACACGAAGATCAAAGGCAACAAAAAAACATTGCATTTCATAGCTCCAAACGTCCATGATTTTACTTGGGCTGCCGATCCTGAATACATTCATGATACGATGCAAGTTCCCAATGGACCAATGCTTCATTTCTACTATAAGAAAACATTGCCTGAGGAGAACTTGAAGTTTTGGAAGGACCTTCAACCAAAAACAGTTCAACTAATGGAGTATTTCAGTGCCAACATAGGCAAATACCCATACAAGCAATATTCCGTAATTCAAGGAGGTGATGGAGGAATGGAGTATGCCATGTGTACTCTAATCACAGGTAAACGCAAATTTGGAAGCTTGGTTGGTGTTACGGCACATGAATTGGCTCATACGTGGTTTCAATTCTTGTTGGCTACACACGAAGGCAAACACGAATGGATGGATGAAGGCTTTACAAGCTACATAAGCGACCACGCCATGAATGAAATCATGGGTTCCAAAAAGGATGTTCCAAATTTGGGAGCATATCGCGGTTATGACTATTTGGTGAAATCTGGAAAAGAAAAACCACAGACAACTCACGCAGATCGTTTTGAAACCAACATGGCTTACGGCATTGCAGCCTATAACAAAGGCTCTGTATTCCTATCACAATTGGGCTATGTGATTGGTCAAGACAATCTAAAGAAGACCATAAAGAAATACTTTGACGACTGGGCATTTAAACACCCTACTCCAAACGATTTCATTCGTTGTGCAGAAAAAGTATCCGGACTGGAATTGGATTGGTACTTGATGGATTGGACTCAAACGACAAATACCATCGACTATGCCGTAAAAAACGTAGAAGGCAAAACAGTTACCTTGGAGCGTATTGGTACAATGCCAATGCCTTTGGACTTGACAGTGAGCTACGAAGATGGTTCCAAGGAAGACATCTACATCCCTCTTCAAATGATGCGTGGAGAAAAACCAAGCTCTGCGACCAAAATAGCGGATTGGGCTTGGGCACACCCAACCTATTCCTTTGAAGCAAAAAAAGCCGTGAAATCCGTTGAAATAGACTCAAAAGGGTTGATGGCCGATGTAAATAGGGAAAACAACAAGAATTAAGTTTTTTTTCATAGAATAAGAAAACCTCATCTTGAAGATGGGGTTTTCTTATTATTAACTATTCAATGTTCACGGGATTCTTCCAAAGAAAACCTACTTGAACAACCGTACACCTATGCCTACATTGTGTGTTGGCTGCCTCAAGCCATTCAAATTCAACCTATAACTTGCAAACCAATTGCCTTTTCTATTGTATTGCAAACCCAAGCTAAGGTTGTCCAAACCGTTCACATTACCTCCAATCTCACTAAATGCATATAACCCACTCCTAAAGGTCTTAGGGTGTTCTATGGTCTTTGTAACGATTATTTCACGAGGTACTTTCAATTTATAGGACAACTGACTGTCCAACAAATTGCCATCTAGCAAATTATAGCTGTAGATATCGATGTCATCATTGCTTAAAGTATCTTTGTATGCTCTGGCTTCAAGATAAAGAGATGGGTCTTTTATCTTGGTCATGTCTTCCGCCACTTCTGAAACACCATTCCTTTTCACATAAACCGTTTTATACCTTACTGTTTGTACTTTGAACGTATCCACTTTTGTTTGCCATACCGTGTCCCTTTCAATCGTTACCGTTGGCTTTTCAATCTGTAAAGGTCCACTGCATTGCTTTAAAAGCAGGTTGCAGATTAACAACGCAAGTATGATCAACAAGAGCAATCTTTCTGTTTTTATCGAAAATTGTATCATCTAAAAAAGTTTTTATAGATTTTCCTTTTAAAGAAAATCTCATTGTTTTTGCAATCAAAAGCTTCCTTCCCGAATAGACTCGGGAAGGGTATCTTGCTTCTGAAAGGTTTGGTTTTAGTTTTTACGCTTGCTTGGAAGCTTCATTTGAAGCATCGTCATCTTCTGTAAGTGTTTCTATCGTTTCCTTCAAGGGAGTCAACTTTATCAAGTTGATCAAAGCTTTGAAAGGGTTTACTCCATAAATTTTATTAAAGTTCTCCAAAACCGATTTTATTTCGGTTATCGCTATAAAACCTGCTATTATCTTTAAAAAAGGCACTTCGTCCACGATGTGCTTTTCTAAAAAGAATGCAGCCAAAATAACCAGGTTGTAAATAAAAAATTTGGAAATGGTATGTCCAATTCTCGAACTTCTAATAGGGATGTGATTTTTGATAGCTGCATACGATCCTGTAATAAAATCGACTACAATTAAAAAAACCATAGTTACCATAACACCATTAACAGGAGACAAGAGCGTAAGCAACCAAAACATTAATTTGATTACTTTGTCCATATCTCTTCTATTTTAATTTGTTGTTTTTTTGAGTTTTTTATAGTCTAACACACGACTTTTTGCATAGGCCTTAATACATACCATGTTGCGTTGATTGCCGCCCAATACATAGACGAAATTCTTGGTCTCCTTGACAAAAAAGCCTACGTGGCCCTTCCAGCTATTTGGGCTTTCTCTCCAAAGTACCACTACGTCTCCAACTTTGGGCATGTTAGTAGAGTCTCCAACGGCAAGCCAGCTTCTGGCATTCAATTTTTTGGAATGCTCGTAACCAGAGGTTTTTGCAACCCAACTGGCAAAGGCACTACACCAAGCAGTCTCATCATGCAACCTTGAGCCATTGAAACCTATTTCATCAAAATACTTCAAGATTCTAAGGTTGTCCTTAGAGCCAATAATTTCTTTAACGCCATACTCGGATAGCGCTTTATTAATTATACTCATACATATGTTTGATTTTTAATTTCAAGCAGACCAAACCCCTTTCCAAAGACTTCCTTTTATTTTTTTTCTTAATCAGATGTAGATTAAGTCTAGGTTTTATGGATTTCTACTTAACACGAATTAATTTTAACTTCGGTAAACCGTTGTTAGAAAAGCGAATACAAATATAATCATTTTACAAATAACAAACAAACATTTTACAAAATATTTTATTGTTTTTTGCAATTTGTTTTAAACAAAGTCATTGATCTTACTTCTCTTTTGTAATGGCATCCAATGCCTTTAGAAGTGTCGGCATCCTATACTCTCCATGAAGCTGAGAGATAACATGCATGGCATCTTGCAAATCCATGCCAATGGAAGAAACATATAGTGGATTCTTGCTTTGCCCCTTGTAGATTTCTTTGGAAACAACTTCCGTGTTGTGAAAAAAACGCTTGGCAACACCTATAATTGGTATTTGTCCATCCAAGGCATTGTACAAATAGCCTCCTAAACCCAAATTGCGATCGTTGTCAACATATACGTGGCCATCTACCAAAATGGCATCGATGGTTGTCAAATCCACCTTCTCCACAACCTTTAAAAGACACGGTAGCTCACGCCTATAAAATTGTCCAGGCACATAATCCTCGACATCGTCTATGATCTCGACAATACTACTTTTCATTACGTTTTCGGTGGCATTGAAAATCACTCCAACACTTTTCGCATAACTTTCTTTATAATGAACATCAAGTGCCAATAACATTTTCATCTGTTTAAAGTGATTGTAAATTTATGCAAAGCTTAGGACAAGTTTACTTCTTTTGGCATATTATCCATGCTATTTCTCATTTCCATACTTTTCTTATTTAACGATTGCTTCTCATTGGGCAATTCATATTAATACAAGCATAAACCTTTCCAAATGTTCCCTTAACGTAAGAAGGGTAGCTTTACGTTGCCAAACAAACAGGTAAACAGCCATGAGAAATATAATTTTAACATTCATCACCATTACGAGCTTCACATTGGGCTATTCTCAAACAAGTCAAGGCATCGTAGGTGAAGAAAACTGGTTTGGAAATTGGACCAATTTCAACCCTATGACTCAGGAATACAGAAACACCAACAAAACCCTAGCAGGTTCAATAATGGAAGACACGACTTTGTCCAGCAGATATACCTATTTGTTGCAAGGTGTGGTCTACGTCACCAACAACGCCACTTTGACGATAGAACCTGGCACAATCGTTAGAGGGGACTACAAGTCCTGTGGTACGTTGGTTGTGACGAAAGGAGCTAAAATAAATGCCGAAGGAACAGATGTAAGTCCCATTGTATTTACATCCAATAGAAGCACCTATTCCAGAAGACCGGGAGATTGGGGAGGAATAATAATCATTGGGGATGCACCTGTAAATGCCCACGGAGGATTGGGAATCCTGGATTTTGATCTAAGACAGGAGTTCAAGGTCTATGGAGGGAACAATCCCGAGAGTTCATCTGGTGTGTTGAAATACGTGAGAGTGGAATACTGCGGGAGAAAGTTAAGCTTGAAAAAGGAATTGAATGGAATTTCGTTTGCTGGAGTTGGAAACAAGACGACAATTGAAAACATCCAGATAAGCTTCTCCAATGACGACTCTTTCGAGTTCTATGGAGGTGACGTAAAAATGAAAAACTTGATTTCATACAGGGCAACCGATGATGACTTCGATTTCACAAAAGGAGCCCAATCCACAATAGACAATAGCATCGCCATAAGACATCCTTATTCTTCGGACAATAGAAAGTCCAGAGCTTTCGAGATCGACACCTACAAGAAGCTTGAAGACTTCAATTCCAATGGGAACATAACGAGCGTCCAAGCCAACAACATTACTTTGGTCAATGTGGAGGACAACGATCAAGGCTTGGTCAAAGAAGCCATACATCTAGGCAAGAACAGCCATTTGACCTTTGAAAACAGCATTGTTTACGGTTTTAGGGATTTCTTGATCTTGGACAGGCAATTGCCAAAAAAAGAGCTCGAGGAGTTTCTAAGATTGAAAAACATAAGGATAAGTCATTGTGAAAAGACTTTAATTCAGAGCCCTATCAAAAAATAAAAATAACCGACGATTCAATGACTCGCTTCTTCATAAACCCAAATTTGAAAGACGCTCCGGATTTCAGACATGCAACGTCAAGGAAAGACTTGGATGACATTGCGGGGAATTAGATTACAAGCATATCCTCAGTGCCTCCAAATATCTTTCCATCCTTGTGAAAACACCCTGCAAGTCGTCTGGCAGGTTTTAGAAAATATCTAAACTTACTTTCATCTTTTTTGCTATTAAAACATATAGTTCCTTTAAAATCAAAAACGCTCAAAACACATAAAGCTTCTACAAATTAATGTAAAAGCTTTATCTTTTGTTCTTTTGTTCTATTCTTAATCGCTTGCTCCTAATCCATTAGGAAATTCTAACAATAACTAAGATTCTGCGTCATTATGGTATATGTTTATATTTACTCGATAGATAAATACATGGGCTTACTTTCAGCAATGCATTCTTTACAGATTTGAATTATAGTGTAATAATCCCATATTCGCCTATTATTTGGACTTGGAATGCTAACATTCAACTCGTATTCTTTTCCTTTCCAATCTAATTTTCTTTGGTATGGTGTTGTTTTCTCTCGATTAGGAAGTGTTTCTTCTATTTTTTGCTCAAATACTTCTTGTATTTGCAACGTTTTTTCTAAACTTAAAGCATAATCTTGAAAAGCTTCTTCTACTTTTTCACCTAAAACCTCTCTCAACAAGTCTTGATACATAGGCACCAACGTGCTTAAATTGTCTCCTACGTTAAAGAACTTATATTTTTGTTGTTTTGCAAATGTTTTGTAATAGTCTTTATCAAAAAAACTATCATTAGATATTCTTATATAACTCATAAATTTACTCTTTTAAAAATTTTATCATTACTTCCTCCTCAGTTAAAGGGTGATTAACACTATCATACCATATTCTTTTAAATCCATTATTTCTAGCCCATTCTCCAGCAAAAGTACTAAAAGCAGCTTCATCTATATCACCTCCATTTCTCACCATTGCTTTCCAAAATTGGTTTAATATAATGGATTGCCCACCATAATCACTATAAGTGGAACTCTTCATATATAAGTCCAATGTTCCATCGACACTTGGGAATTTTTTATTCCCTTTAAAAAATATTAATGCATCGTCTAGCATAATCTTTCCTAGACCAGAAACTTCATCTGTAACTCCTTTCGGGATATTAAAATCTACAAAAATCAAATTCTCTCCATGCTTTACGGGGAGTTCAAAGGTTTTTCCCAGGTTTTGATTTAAGAGCATAACATAACTTTCTATTTCCTTGTTATTTAACATATAAATAACTCTTCTTCCCTTGTCACTAATAGTACGGGTTAAATTTCCAATTTCATTTCCCGAGCTATCTATTAATTTTAATGTCGTTTTATTATTTTGACTACCAATATCGGAAATATTTTCAACAAAAACCTTTGTTCTTTTTCTAGTCAATTCAGCCAACTCATCCAAATACTTTTGCCCATCCGTTTTTTTAGCCACTTCTTCAATAAATATATTGACTTCTTTCTCAGTGCCTTCAAATATCTTTGCATCCTTGTGAAAAACACCATATAAATCGCCTGATAATTTATTAACAACTGGGTTAGCACCAAGAACCATGCCCTTGTCGGTCTTTTTAATTACCAATCCAAACTCGTCTACGAAGTCTTGAGACGTTTTGCTCAAATAGCCCAGTTTTACCTTCAACCTCGCTATCAGCTCATCCATCCACAATTTCAAGGTGTCCAAATGCTTGGGCAGGTTTTTAAAAAACCGCTTTAGGTATTGTACGCCTCTCAAAAAGGTATCTATGCTTACCGTAATGGCTCGTCTTGTTCCTTTTGCCGTTGCTTTGGTCGTGCCAACGATTGCATTTTTCAAAGCTACATAGGAGCGCATGGTTCCCTTGATGCCCTCGGCTATGGTACCAACCCCTGCAGTTGCCATGAATATGGCTATTTCCTGTGCTATGAAGCCTACGACATAGCCAGAGTAATACCCTATGGCATCGAATGGTATGGAAATGGCTTTGTCTTCATCCTGTAAAAATTGCATTGCTTTTTGTGCCACCACGATGCCCAACTTGCCAACAGCCTCCACGATGTAAGATTGAAAGCCAAAGAATACTTTCAAATTCCTCAAGGTAAAGGCAGAAGCTACTACGGAAATCACATTTTCAAAGGACTCGAATACAATCCCGAAAACGGTGCCAGGGTTTTGTGCTGTTTTTTCTGCCACCGCAGTCAAAGCATACACACCTTTGAAAACCAATCCCAAAATATCGAAAACGGATTTAAGCAAATCCACCAAGCTGTTAATTATACCTACCAACAAGGCATTGTAAAATTCGACAGCTTTTTTAACGTATTTGAAGATGCCTCCAACGACTTGAGACAAATAATTGGGTATTTGCTCCACAAATAACAACAACCCATTCAATCTATTGCCCAAAAAGCGTTTTGTTGCAACATTGCCGTTAAGCTCATTAATGAGCCTTTTTATTGGATTTGCCAGCTCTTGTATATGCGCTTCGTATATTTTTTCGCCCCATGCTTCCATCGTTGAATTTCCTTTTTCCAAAACATCGGGCGTATGCAATATTGGCTTGTACGCCCCATTGACTTCTCCTTCAATGGTTGCCTTCCAACGATTGTCTCCCAACTTGAGATTGTCTTGCATCCCCTTGGCAATGGTTTCCATGAAATCTCCCAAAGGGTTGAACGAAAGGTCTGCTGCCAGCTTTATGAACGATGTGCTTTGCCTTGGTAGCCATAAGAAGAAGCTGTCCTCATCCTTGCCCTTAAAGTGTTGTGATATCAAGGAATCGACATCGAACGTTGCCAAATCGCTTATGGCATAACTACGCAACACGGAAGACAATTCTCTTTTTGGATATATGGAATTGCTACTCAACCTTCTTCCGGAATGGACTCTAAATACCGAACCAAACAAATTGGTAGCATCATCTTTTTCTGCAAAGATGACCAACTCCCTCTCCTTTACATCGTTTATCTTTTGGTAGGCCTGCTCTAATTTAGCCCCATCGCTAGACACAAATACAGTTACAAAACCATCCAATTTTGGTTCTGGAATCGTTTTTTTTCGATTACTGGGGTTTGTCGCCGAAATAACGACTTCCTGCAATGCAATGGCGGCATTTACTTGCAAGTACAACTTGCCATCCATTTGATAATAATCCATGATCACATCTCCGTATTGTTGCTCTTGCCCTTCTTCAAGAAAAAATGTAAGTTGGTTTGCCTGCACGCTTCCCACTGGCGACAAGTTTTGGGTGTAAATCATAAAATCGCCATACTCGCCTATTAGCATGTCGCTTGTTTTAGCGATCCATTGGTTTGCATCTTGATCTTGAAATATATGTACATATCTATTATCGCTTTTTGGCATTTGCTCTTGAAACGTGTGTGTGTTTTCTTCGTCCGAAAACACTACGATAGATCCAAAATTGGTTTTGTGCTCAAACTGCGCATTGCCATATTTGCTTGTATTCATTATTATGTGTTTTAATTGTTAAACATTGGTTTGATAACATTGAAACACACCTTACCAAAACCTCTTGAAACAATGGAATGCGAGGTTTTTGATTTTGGATTCTCACTTTTGCAAGAATGCCATTTCCAGGTAAGGCGTGTAAAAATGCAAGAGCTTGCCACAAGTATTTATGGCAAGCTCTTGTTAAACCATTCTAAGCTCTGGAAGTGTCTCTTGCTCCGGAATCTTGATCTACAGGATCTGCATCGGAATCTTGATCCACGGGGTCGGACGTCGTAGTTTCCGTAATGGATTCCCCTCCAATCAACACATTGGTTTGTTTTATGGGGTTGTCCATTACTTGATCGCCATTCTCGTCTAAAACCGGATTTCCGTCAGAATCGAATAGAGCATGCGCATCACAACTTATGCTACATGGCAACCCTTCTACATTGAGTCCTATGGAGCCTGCCTGTATAACCGTCAAGCTTGTTGGCAAACGTGTTTCCCAGGTACCTTCCACTTCTCCTTCCACGGTTTGCATTTCTTCTGCGATTGATACGAACAGGTCGTCATCTTGATCCGTGATCAATCCTTGGCCATTCCATATTTCTCCAGTGGACATGTACCAGTTTACGGCATCTTCGAATCCTGGACGTACTGGCACGATGGTTCTTGCCATACCAGATTGCAAAAAGGCTTGAAACAATGGATCGGCTGCATCTTGCTCTTGAAACAACTCTTTCCATGATGCTTCCTCAGCATAAAAATAAGGGTAGAACGTATACGACATGATGTCCCAATCGAATGCTTGCTCAAAGAATTTCACTGTTGCCGCATGCGTATCGAAGGCAGCGTTTCTATTTACTTTGGAAATGACGCTTGCATCATAATTGTTCAATGACACTGCATGTCCCTTTGGCTTGCTCAACAACTCTATCGCCACACGTTTCAATTCTTTTTTCTCCAAGCTTCTATTGAACGATGGGTTGAATTTTAGTTTTTCGCCATTTTCATTCAAACTCAAGGCTGCTTCTGCATTGTACTCGTCAACCTTTCTGTCGTAGGCATCCATGATCGCCTTAAAGGTTTCATCTTGCCACTGCATCAGTGCTTCGTCTGTTCTATGGCATTTCACATATACATTGAAACTTGCCGTCATGACATCGTAGGTGGATGCGGACACTGCTACTTCTCCCCTGATGTTTGAAAGGCTGCTTCCCAATATTTTAACTTCCGAGTCTTGAAAATAGTAATTAGACTCTTGATCACCTACCGCAACCCTCATCTGTCCACTATTGTCATCTAGGTTTCCATGGTGAAACATGGAGCCATCCAACTTGAACCAAATAGCTTCGTATCCGTCAGGTACCTCTACTCCATCATTTAGGGAACTCCCTTCTTGCCCTTTGTTGTCCCCAAAGCTCAACTTGAAGGCTTTGCTTATTTGAATCATTTCCGAATTCAAGGTCACAACTTCTGCATTATAGGCAGCCGCAACTATTTGATAATCCACCGTAGCTAGATCTGCAGCGGAATGCAAGCCTAATTCACTTGGATGCAATGGTTTGGTTGGTAAAATAACAGCCGTATCCAATGCATTGGCCTCAGCTTTCTTGTACAAGGCATCTTTAAAGAACTTTGCTGGTTCTGGAATGGCAAACTCATACATCAATCGTTTGCCGTAGTTAATCAGTTTGTTCTTGTAGACCTTATCTATCCAACGGTACACACCTGTAATGTGCTCATCTCCTTTCCTGTTGTCGAAACCATGCGTATTGTTCTCTTCAAATTCCCTTAAAATTCTTGAGGTACGTTTTTTACTTACTTTTTGTACAATGCGTTCCATTGCTCGCTCAGTTACTTCCTGTGCATAGGTTTGTGCTTGGCTGTTGGAATTGGATGTGGAACTTGAAGAAGCCGAGTTGGCATACCCTCCGGCGCTAATGGATAAGTTTCCAGGACTATATGTCGCATTTGAACTTGCTCCTTGATCGCTAGATTGATCTTCACTTATCACAGTAGCTATTTCACTTTGCATTTCGTTGCGCTCTGTAGATGAGCTATCCGTAAGTTTTTCCGTTTCAGATTCGCTGCTTTCCTCAAATATGGATTCGCTACTCGTTAGGCTTCTGGTATTGCGTTCCTTGTACTCGCGAGCCATTATGTTTTCTATGTGTGAAACCTCTCCTGCCACATAGCAACATACTTCCTGTTCCACACGTCTAAAATCTGCAATGCCCAAGCTTGTTACCCCGAAAATCCCATTTTCAGGATTGTCTGTCCCAGTATTTGGGTTTCCGGTGGTATCTGTTGGTTCTTCCAAAGAAAAAATACCAGCGACCCTGCCTCTTTTTACTATCATGGTAACATCAAAACCGTAGACGATACCAGAATCAAATGTTATCGTTCCCTTGAAACGCACCGTTCCATTTCCAGAATAAGCCATATTTTCAAACAGCTTTATCATGATGAAACTACCATTGTTGCTCATGACATCCAAAGATGAAGTTTTTAAAAAAGTCCCATCTGTTAAAGTTGCATCACATTCTATTGCTATTGGCACATCGTTGTCTCCCAAGGTATTAAATGACAACGCTACATCGGAAATGCCATCGTTTTCCAAAAGGGAAATATAGTAGTTGGCCGCATTCTGATTGGGTGTTGCACTGGAAATTACCGTCCCTCCAACATTTATTTTTCTTGCAACTTTTGACGCATTCTCTAATATGGTTTTGGTTTTTAGCTTTATTTGCTCCTTTATTGCTTTGCGAATCTCATCAAACGTGCCATATTTGTCCAATTTGTCTTTTATGGACAAGCCATAGGAAGCTTCGCTTAATTTGCTTTTTAAATATGAATCGTCAATAGGTGTTGGTGCTGAAAAATTAAATGTTGGCAGATTTAAGTTCGGGTATCTCTCTTTTCTTGTTTCTACCCCTGTTTCTGGATTTGTTTCTGTGATGACAACCAATTCTGCCTCATCAATTAACCTTTTCATTTCATCATTGTGAGCCTTCAATGCCATGGCATAGGATGCATCGGTAGATTTCTTGTGATCCATCTCAACAAATTTCAGCTCCTCCAAAAGGGTTTTATAAAGAGGTAAATCCAATGTCGCCAATGTCGCCATAGTTGTTTTTTCCAAATGCTTTTCTACAGCCAAACTCACCTTTTTGGCTCTAACACCTTCCCTTGTAGTATTGTCAAATAAAGCTTTGGAAATAACCACGCTAGCATTGGCACGACGTAAAAATTCCTTTTCTTGATCTTTTGTAAACACCACATCTCCTCTTGTTCCAGATAAAAATGCATTAAAGGCAACTAAAAATTGATCTGCAATCAGCATTTGAATTATTGCCTCACGAACATGTATGGATTGCTTGTTTACAGTTTGACAAATCAAGTTGTCCCAAAGCTTCAAATCATGCTCTTGATCCCTATTCAAAGAGTTTGCTCCATTTAAATTGTCTTTTATTTCTTTAAAAGACAAGTTGTTTTTATTTCTCATCAACCAAGACGAGAATTTATATAGACTTTCATTTAGGCCTCTCACCTCTGCCCTGGTCTTGAATGCAGAAAAAGAATTGGCTACTTCTCTAAGCCTTGTCTGTTTCTCGGATTCCGGTACTCCATCTATGGCAGCAAAAAAAACACTCGACTCTTCATCTGGATGATACACAAAACCTGGATGTTCTTTTTTGTCTTCTATTAATTGTGGATTACGTAGGGTTACAAACCTGAATAGGTTTTGTTTAATCTCTTTGCTCATTCTAATTGTTTTAAAATTTATAATTATTATTAGGTTCTTGTCTTTAAGAACTGTCATCGTTTCGCTTTTCCAACAGGTTTAACTTAATACAAAGCCTTAATAATAAAAGGCATAACTCTCCACCCTATTCAAAAAAATGTTTGAATAGTTATCCGTCGTTTTTGATTTTTCAAGACGTCTTTTATGTTAAATCAAGAAATTGCTGCTTTGTTTTTATACAAATGTTTGAATTAAAATTATTTTCACATATTAGCAGCTTAATCACTACACAAATATACAACATTTTACAAATAAAAATAATTAAAGCATTACTAATTTTGCAAAATGTTTAATTTAATTATTATGTGTGTTTTAATAATTAAACATATGATTAACATCTTCAAAATAAAAAAGCCGAACTCAGATTAGAGTTCGGCTTTTTTGATTGATGTATTAAATGATTTTAAGCTACCAAATACCTTCTTTTTCTATTTGATTACCAAAATCAATTCTTCCGTCAATAAACTCACTAAAGATTGATTCGTGAGAACCAATGATCGCTTCATAAGGCTCTGTTGCTTTATATGTATAATAATGGGTTTGTGGATCTTCTGATTCTTCATCCAGATAGAAAAACCAAAATCCCTGGTCTCCAATACTGTCTGCAAAAACCCAAAATGGTCGCTCTATAACAGTGTTGGTGTCTTTCATGTCTTCTTCCAAAACCTCCTTGTAAAAGTCTGATGACAATGTCTTCCAAAATCCTCATATCCATATGGAAAACTAACCAACCAAGATTTATTTGGAATAACTAAAGCTTCATCACTTTCTTCAACAAACTTAGCTGTTATTTCCGCCTCTTTATCATAATTGAAATTAATGTCAGACATCATCTTCTTTCCTAATTGTATTGCTTTTTCTTCTGTTAAGGTCATCTTTTTAAAAGTCTACAAAATATTTAGTCGCTCCTTATTAACTTAGTATTGGATATGTTTTTCCATAAAAAAGGTAAA
>JAHDHI010000064.1 GCA_020631395.1 Bizionia sp. | reverse complement strand
AGCCGAACACAGACCAGAAGAAGACCTTCAAGGCGCATTTTGCTCTTAAGAGGTAATACGTAATTGAAAGCAAAAAGGGCCTGTACACAACGTACAGGCCCTTTTGTTATCGTATATTCGCAAAGACAACAAAAAAGAAATGAAACGCATTAAAAAAATATTGAAGATCGTAATTGGAGCTATCGTGTTTCTAACCTTGCCTACACTACTACTCTATGGCTATCTTTATTATAAATACAATGAAGAATTACCGATAGGCAGAGAAGGAAAAGAAGCTGATGCTTTGGCCAACAAAATGTTGGATGCATTGAACCATCAAGCTTACGATACCACCACCTATTTGGAGTGGACCTTTAAAAAACGTCATCATTTCAAATGGAACAAGGCGGAAAATACTTGTGAAGTCTACTGGAAGAATTACAAGGTCAATCTCAATTTTGACGATCCTTCCAAAAATACTGCTTACAAAGGCGATTTGAAAATTGAAGCCGTGGAAGCTGAAAAACTCGTAAAAAAAGCAACAAATTATTTCAACAACGACTCCTTTTGGTTGGTTGCTCCATACAAGATATTCGATAGCGGTACGAAACGTAGCTTGGTTACTTTGGATAATGATGAAAAGGCCCTTTTGGTCACCTACACCAAAGGAGGTTCTTCACCTGGAGATTCCTATTTATGGCAATTAGATGAAACAGGAAAACCTAAAAATTTCAAAATGTGGACTTCCATCCTTCCCATAGATGGTTTGGAGGCTTCTTGGAGTGATTGGACGACCACGGAAACTGGAACACTGTTACCTACTTTTCATAAGATGATGTTTTTGGGAATTGAGATTGAAGGAATCAAGACAATTCCTGACAGTGGACAAACTTATTATTACCCTAATAATCCCACATATAAAAACTCCAAAAATAAAATTGACATTCCCTTGGACTCACTTTCCTATTTCAATGAATTATTAGACACATTAAAAAGTCTTAGTTGTACACATAAAACTCCAATAATCAATTACAATGATGAAAAATCAAATTTCAAATTGGCACTTCCATTTATTCATTGTGATGGAAGCATTGGGTGCTATAAACGTAGAAATGTCATTGAATTAAGAAAAGACTCATTGTTTTTTCACACAAGGAAACTTACAATAGATAGTTTACCTAAGTATTTAGAAAAGCATTTATTGAATAATGGTAAAAATCCAATGTTTTCACAAAATACTAATAATGCTATTTTTCAAATTGGAAACTTAGGAATCAAATCGAATATTAATGATTTAAAAACCATTTTAATTCAACTATCCAAAGAATACAATGATATAAACACAAAACATCAAGATAGTTTACTTTTAAATATCCAGTTTAGCAATCTTAACAATTAAAATTTATATAATAGCCAAGTAACCCTTGCCTCTACTTCCCTTTTTGCCCCACAAAGTGATGATCCTTCAACTTGAACAAGACATTGAAGGTCGTCAAACTTCCATAGATACGAGTGATGTATTGTTGCAGGTCTATCTTTTCCTGCTCTTGCAAGTTGCTGGAATTCACTTTTTGCTCCATGACGCGTAACCTATCTCGAACCATCGTAATCTTATGAAAAAAACCATCTATAGGTAACTCCTTTCCTTTCAAGTTGATGTCACTAGGTTCCAAAATCAATTTTCCACCTTTCCATTTGTCGGCAATGGGTACGATCTCAGATACATCGCTGTATTTTTTCAAAATATGCCTCAAACTGCTTTCTATGTCAAAGAAGCTTATGGTGTCCACATCCTTGTCTGCAGCTTCAATGATTTCCATGTCTGCATCCAAATCTATCGTTTCCAATCCATTCTCAATAAAAGTGATCCAATACTGTTTTGAATCTACATTTGTTACGACTCCTTTTCCGAATTCCGGGTGATCGACCCTTGATCCTATTCCTAATAATTTCATATGTATCTCCTGTACTAAAACAGGAATTTGTCTTTATGGTTAAACTTATTTTCTTGTTTTAAATTTAATCATAATATTAAACAAAAAGCAATGTATTTATTGACTTTATTTTAACAATAATTCATAACTGACTCATTTCAAAAAGAAAAGCAAAAAACGTATCTTCGCCAATCTGTTTAAACAAGTGACAGAGTTGTTTTTTACCATGACCAATTTCGAAGAAAATATAGAGGTACAAGGTGCCCGCGTTCATAATTTAAAGAATATAGATGTTACCATTCCCAGAGAGAAACTCGTAGTTATCACTGGGTTGTCTGGAAGTGGTAAATCATCATTGGCTTTCGACACCATCTATGCCGAAGGACAAAGGCGTTACATTGAGACATTTTCTGCCTATGCCAGGCAATTTCTTGGAGGTTTGGAACGTCCGGACGTCGATAAGATCGATGGACTATCTCCTGTAATTGCGATCGAACAGAAGACGACCAGCAAATCACCACGCTCCACAGTGGGTACGATCACGGAAATATACGATTTCCTACGTCTCCTTTTTGCACGTGCCAGTGATGCATATAGCTACAATACCGGTGAAAAAATGATTAGCTATAATGACGAACAGATAAAATCGTTAATAATCGAAAGCTTCAAAGGTAAACGTATCAACGTGTTGGCTCCCGTGGTACGCTCCAGAAAAGGACATTATCGCGAACTCTTCGAACAAATTGCAAAACAGGGCTTCGTAAAGGTGAGGGCAGATGGAGAAATAAAAGATTTGGTTAAAGGAATGAAACTGGATCGCTACAAAAATCATGACATCGAGATTGTAATCGACAGATTGAAAATTGACGATACGGTCGATAACGACAAACGTCTTACTGAAACCATCAATACGGCAATGTACCATGGAGACGATGTGCTTATGATAATAGACCAAGACACGCAACAAGTACGTTATTTCAGTCGTAATTTGATGTGTCCATCCTCTGGTATCTCATATCCAAATCCAGAACCAAACAATTTTTCATTCAATTCCCCAAAAGGAGCCTGTGACAATTGCAACGGTATAGGGAGCCTATACCAAGTCAATGAACAAAAGATAATACCCGACGATTCCATATCCATTAAAAATGGCGCTTTGGCCCCTCACGGCCCAGAAAAGAAAAGTTGGATTTTCAAACAATTGGAACTGATAGCTGATCGTTATGGGTTCAAATTGACGGATGCCTACAAGTCCATTCCCAAGGAAGCCAAACAAATCATCCTGTATGGAGGAAACGACAAATTTTCCGTGGAAAGCAAAACATTGGGCATTACCCGAGATTACAACATAGATTTCGAAGGTGTTGCTAACTTCATTGAAAATCAATACAAAAATGCAGAATCTACTTCCTTGAAACGTTGGGCAAAAGAATACATGGATAAAGTAGAATGTCCTGCATGCAATGGTTCTCGATTAAAGCAAGAATCGCTCTATTTCAAGATCAATGAGAAGAACATTGCTGATTTAGCACAAAAAGACATTGTGGAATTGGCCGAATGGTTCAAGGATTTGACGAATCATTTGTCTGAAAAGCAATTTAAGATCGCAGAGGAAATCATAAAGGAAATCAAAGCACGATTGCAATTTTTGGTAGATGTAGGTTTAACCTACCTCTCACTGAATAGAAGTTCCAAATCCTTGTCGGGTGGAGAAGCCCAACGTATTCGTCTGGCGACACAAATAGGCTCACAACTTGTCGGTGTATTATACATTCTAGACGAACCAAGCATTGGCTTGCACCAACGAGACAACGAAAAACTGATAAACTCCTTGATTTCACTTCGAGACATCGGAAATTCGGTCATTGTAGTGGAACATGACAAGGATATGATAGAACGAGCCGATCACGTTATAGACATTGGGCCAAGAGCAGGAAAGCACGGTGGAGAAATCATTAGCGAAGGTAGCCCTGAGATGTTGTTGAAACACGATACGCTTACAGCCGATTACCTAAATGGTACCAAATCCATAGAAATCCCAAAAAAACGTAGGGAAGGCAATGGAAAATTCATGGAACTGAAAGGCTGTACGGGAAACAACCTCAAGAACGTATCCATAAAAATTCCTTTGGGAAAGATGATTGGAGTCACAGGTGTTTCTGGAAGTGGTAAATCGACCTTGATAAACGAAACCCTCTACCCCATACTCAACGCATATTATTTCAATGGTGTAAAAAAACCCATGCCCTACAAAAGCATAAAAGGATTGGAGCATTGTGACAAGGTCATCGACATCAATCAATCTCCAATTGGTAGGACTCCAAGAAGCAATCCTGTTACGTACACGGGAACCTTCAGTGAAATACGCAGTCTGTTTGCAAAAATTCCAGAAGCTATGATTCGTGGATACAAGCCAGGGCGATTTAGCTTCAACGTAGCTGGTGGTCGATGTGAAACATGCAAGGGAGGTGGATTGAAGGTCATCGAAATGAATTTCCTTCCAGATGTATATGTAGAGTGCGAAACTTGCCAAGGAAAACGTTTCAATCGAGAAACATTGGAAATCAGATACAAGGGAAAAAGCATAAGTGACGTATTGAACATGACTATTAATGAAGCTGTCTCCTTCTTTGAAAACATCCCTAAAATTCACAAGAAGCTAAAAACCATTAAAGATGTCGGTTTGGGCTATATCACCCTGGGACAACAAAGTACTACTCTTTCCGGAGGAGAAGCACAGCGAATAAAATTGGCAACGGAGCTTAGTAAAAGAGACACGGGAAATACCTTTTACATTTTGGATGAGCCCACCACAGGCTTGCATTTTGAGGATATTCGCGTATTGATGATCGTATTGAACAAGCTAGCCGACAAAGGGAACACAGTCTTGATAATAGAACATAACCTAGATGTCATAAAAACGGTGGACCACATTATAGACATTGGTTACGAAGGAGGTAAAGGTGGTGGCAAAGTGGTCGTAGAAGGCACACCAGAGGTCGTTGCCAATCATAAAAAGAGCCATACAGCCAAATTCTTGAAAAAAGAATTAAAAGCTTGATATAAACAAATGCCAATCCAGACATAGTTGGATTGGCATTCATTTCTTCTAAAATTTTAGAAACAGCTTAAAGCTTATTTAATTTTTGTTGTGCAACTGCAGCTCCGAATGGCCCCAAGCCCGTTGGTGCGAAATACAATACAATGCCTCCTGACTTTTTGACCTTGAAGCTTAAAAAGCGTACACCAGCTGGTACTTCACCCAAAGAGATCGGATCCTTAAACCCTTTTAGTATACTGTTTTTCAAACCTTTCAACAATTTCTCATGTCCTATGCCAGAAGTATGAATGTGCCAGTGATCCAATTTTGCTGACAACTTGCAAGTTGTATTACCATCTGGATTCTTGTCACTTTCAAAGGCAATGCGCAATGTAATGGTATAAGAAGGATTCGGAATGAAGAAAACACCACTCTCATAGTCACCTTCTATTTTAAACGTAACCTTTCTGTTTTTACTTCTTGTAAAGTCATATCCCGTTTTCCCTACGCTACTTATTTTAATGGAATCTATGTTTAAATCCTTCTCTCCTTTGGCCTTGTCCTTGAAAATACGACTGAATGCTGCCAATACCTTTGTCTTGCTGAGCGATGCAGTGGCTGGCGCCACAGATTTTTTCTTTTCCCAATAAATGACACCATTTTGGAAATCACTGAACCATTCGGATAAATTCGGAGCCATTCGCATTTCATCGGATGTTGGATATCCATATTTACCTTTCTCCCAACCCGTTTTGGCCCAGGCATGTCTAATCCCTCCACGTACCAGTTTTGGACCTGTGGTTGGATGCCAGTAAATGCTGCCATTTCCAATGAAGTGGTTGTATCTTCCTTTTTTATCTGGAGTTGTCGTTTCGTCCGTAACTGGTAGACTCAAAGCATTGTTGGGTCCTCCCACCACATTGTATTTATGTCGTATTGCCCCGTGTACTTCATGTGTTCCCGTTTTCGAAGAACAATAGATGTCACATTTTTGAAACGTTACGCGTTTCCCTCCTTTCACGGTGGAAGGACTGTTGATGTTAGAAGTAGCTGCTCCTGTGAAACCAGAGCCCAAGGCTTGTGCTTTGGCTTTGATGTTTGCCTTGCAATCCGAATCGCTAAGTACACTATTTGTAACCGTTAAGGTGATGTCCGCATAATCTCCGCCTTCGTCTGTATTGCGGACTCTGAATGTAACCTTCTTGGTTTGATTCTTTGCAATCGTAATCGATTTGGAAGCAACACCATCCAAATCCGTACTATTGGTGGAAGTGCCTTCGTATAGTTTTGCATATTCCTTGATTGAGATCGAACCGCTTGCATTTTGTTTGAAGGTGATTTTCAATTCTATTCGTACTTCCCCTCCACACTTTCCGATAAAAAATGCATGGTGCGTTTTTTTGGATGCATCCAATATGAAGATATCGGAATTCTTGACCTTTGCCCTTTCATTAGACCCAAATGTCTCGTGGTCTAAAATATTCATTACGGACGTGTAACTAATTTTGTTTTGCATAACTTAAAAATTTAATAGGATTAATAACATATTCATAACCAATCTTTTGGCTTGAACAATAACTCATGCAAAACACCAACATAACAAACTGGTAATCAATAGGAAAAAAACTGATTAACGACTAGGTAAAAACCGTTTTAACATAAGGGGTTTACCTTATTTTCGTCTTTAGAAGGAATTCTAGGATATTACGAACTAAAACAATTGCCTCTAAAATTGTTTTTCTTGTTTAATAACATAATTTAAAATACTATCTTTCGAGGCTTTTAAAATTTGAAACGAAACATGAGAAAAGAAAAACACCACAAAGATTGGAATGAAAATAAAACGAATGATTCTTGGGCCATCTTCAAGATTATGGGAGAATTCGTCAATGGTTTTGAGAAAATGAGCCAGATAGGACCTTGTGTATCCATTTTTGGGTCAGCAAGAACAAAGCCTGAAGACAAGTATTACAAATTGGCGGAAAACGTAGCCAAAGGGATTGTAGAAGCTGGTTATGGTGTTATCACAGGTGGTGGACCAGGAATAATGGAAGCAGGAAACAAAGGTGCTCATTTGGCTGGAGGAACATCCGTTGGCTTAAACATAGAATTACCTTTCGAACAACATGACAACCCATACATAGATAGTGACAAAAGTTTGGATTTTGACTACTTCTTCGTGAGAAAGGTAATGTTTGTAAAATATTCGCAAGGTTTTGTAGTCATGCCTGGAGGTTTCGGAACATTGGATGAGTTGTTTGAAGCCATCACGTTGATTCAAACGAACAAAATAGAAAAATTCCCCATCATCCTTGTTGGAAAAGATTTTTGGGAAGGTCTCTTAGAATGGGTTAAAACAACGCTTCTGGATAAGTTCTCCAACATAAGTCCCAAAGATTTGGATCTAATTCATCTGGTGGACACAGAAGACGAAGTTGTCAATATCTTGAATGAATTCTACAAGGAATATGGCTTGAGTCCTAATTTCTAAAAACACAAACTATTGTTAAACCAATACCATTAAACATATTTTTCCGTTACTTTAAATAAAAAAAAAGCTAAAACCCCATTGAAATATCATTATTTTAAAACTTTTTTGTGTCTAATTTTTAGCATCTCAGGTTATTCTCAAAATAACCTAATTGACGTTAAAGCTTCTTTTGACACAGAAAGAAAAACCATCGATATTGAACAAACCATTCAATATTACAATGATACCAACACTACGTTGGACACTATATATCTCAATGATTGGAGTCATAGTTATTCTGCCAAAGACACTCCATTGGCAGAGCGATTTGCAGAGGAATTCAAAAATACCTTTCATTTTGCAAAAAACGAGGACAGGGGTTTTACCGCCTTGACTTCGATAACACAAAGCAATGCACCTGTGGATTATTCGAGATTGATGCAACACCCCGATGTCATCAAGGTCGCATTGAACACGCCTCTTGCTCCCAATTCATACTACAACTTGGAATTGGATTACAGCATTCAAGTTCCCAATGACAAGTTTACTCGTTATGGCATTACCAATGAAGGTGATTTCAACTTGAGATACTGGTACATAACACCATCTGTATACAATGGGGAATGGCATTATTACAGCAACAAGGATTTAGATGATGCCTTTGTTCCCATAGCAGACATAAATATGGAAATTGAATACCCTGAGGCCTATGATCTTGTCTCTGAATTGAATGAAATTTCCTCTACAGTGAAAAACAGTAGAAAAACAAGAGTTTTAAAAGGAAAGAATAGAATAAATTCCAAATTGTTTTTAAAGAGGCAAAGCACATTTAAAACCGTGGAAACCGATTTTTTCACGATACAATCCAACATTGACGATGAAGAGCTCAAGGCGACAGACGTTGCCATAGCTACGGACAAAGTAGCAGAATTCATCACCAAAAACCTAGGAAGCTATCCTCATGAAAAGGTGTTATTGAGTAAAATAGACTATAAGAAAAGTCCAATTTACGGCTTGAACCTATTGCCGGATTTCATAAGGCCTTTTTCAAATCAATTTCAGTATGAATTGAAGATTTTGAAGACGACACTTCACAATTATCTAGAAAACACATTATATGTAAATCCAAGGAAAGACCAATGGCTATTGGACGGCATTCAAATATATTATTTGATGAAATACGTCGAAGAGCACTATCCCAACATGAAGATATTGGGCACCCTTGCCAACATTTGGGGAGTACGTTCTTTTCATGCCTCCGATTTGAAATTCAACGATCAGTACAACTTTTTGTATCTACATATGGCGAGAACCAACATAGACCAACCTTTGACCATGCCTAAGGATTCCTTATTGAAATTCAATAAGAACATATCCAACAAATACAAGGCTGGTGTAGGATTGAAATATTTGGATGATTATGTGAACTCACAGATCATAGAATCTTCCATATTGCAATTCTTAGAAGACAACAAACTGAAAGAAACCAATACCGAAGCTTTTGAAGCCTTGATAAAGACCAAAACCGACAAGGACATAAACTGGTTTTTCGACGAATACATCGCTACTAGCAAAAAGATAGATTATAGGATCAAGAAGGTAAAAAAAACTGGAGATTCCATAAAAATCACCCTACAAAACAAAAGAGACAATACGATGCCAATCTCTTTATTCACCATAAAGGATGACTCCATTCTTTCCAAACGATGGATTAACGGATTTAAAGGCACCAAGACAATTACCATTGCAAAAAATGGCATAGACAAGCTTGCAGTAAATTACGATCAAGCCATTCCTGAATTCAACATGCGCAACAATTGGAAATCTCTAAAAGGTTTTCTGGCCAACAACAAGCCATTGCAATTCAGATTATTCAAGGATATCGAAGACCCTAATTACAATCAAGTATTTTTCATGCCAGAGTTCGATTATAATTTCTATGATGGTTTTTCCCCAGGATTAAAGCTCTACAACAAAACCGTATTGACAAAGAACTTGCTTTATAAAATCAGCCCCAAATATGCCATAAAAAGCAAACAAATAGTAGGAAGCGCTTCCATTAGCTACACGGATAGAAGAGAAAACACAGATAGCAATTACATCAAATACGGTCTTTCTGGAGAATATTTCAATTATGCACCTAACCTATCCTATACCTCCTTCACTCCTTTTATAAACTTTAGATTCCGAGATCATAAAAACCTACGCGACAACAACCGAAGTTCTTTGACCTTGAGATATGTAAACATAGATAGAGAAGTAGATCCAACTGGACTATTTGTAACCGATGGCGAGCCAAAATACAGCGTGTTCGACGTTAGTTATGGGCAAGCCAATCCCAATTTGAAAAATTTCAGTTCTTGGTTTACAGATTTACAATTAGCCAAGAATTTTGGAAAACTGTCTGCTACTTTGGAATTTAGAAAACTTACAGAGAACAATAGACAATACAATCTACGCGTATTTGCTGGTACTTTCTTATACAACAACACATTTGAAACCTCCAATTTCTTCAGTTTCGCCTTGGATCGTCCAACGGATTATCTTTTTGATTATAACTATTTGGGACGAACAGAAGAGACTGGATTGTTGAGTCAACAGCTAATCATTGCCGAAGGCGGTTTCAAATCCAAGTTGGAAACACCTTTTGCCAGTCAATGGATAACCACGATGAATGCCAGCACGACCATTTGGCGTTACATTATGGCATATGGAGACGTAGGTGTGGTTAACAGTCACGGTGGCAGTCCTACTTTTGTTTACGATGCTGGCATACGTCTTAGCTTGGTAGAGGACTATTTTGAATTGTATCTACCAGTATACTCCAATTTGGGATGGGAAATTGCACAACCCAACTACGACCAAAGCATTCGCTTTATCGTTACATTGTCTCCCAAGACATTGCTTAAGTTATTTACACGTCGTTGGTATTAGATTCCTCCTTTGGGCTATTTTAGTTTATACTACTTAATAAATCCACTTTTCCTATTGCCCTTCGAGAAAACACCAATGACATCTATCATTCATTTGCTTTTCCTGACCTTGTGAACTTTATTAATAGTCTTTTTACCTCGATAAATCATTGTTGATCGAATTCCCAATTCTCGTAAAACTTCTCCCTCTACATCGTCCTTTTCTCCGCTCGATCCTATGTTTTTTTTTACTTTGCATTAATAAAGATGCACTTTTTTCATTCATTTTGACCAGTTGATTCTAACCACAATATCAAGACCTCCTTTTCTATACAATACAGTGAACTTACTTTATTAAATTGTCGATTTCTTGTTTTATTACGTTTTTTTACATATATTAACATTTCTCTACATTAATAAATTACACATCAAAACTATAATTACACAAGATTAATTATGGTTATTTTTTTACTCTCCCATCAAGTTATTTTTTAAACTCTCCCATCTCCCACAAATTGTTAACCCAAAAACCTATTATAAAAAACTAATCTCATGTTTAATTAACTAATTTATCAACCTTCAATCTTTTTTATTATGTCAAAAAATAATTTTTTTCTGATTATTGTATTTTGCTGCTGTTCATTTATGTATGGACAATCCAAAAAACCTTCTGGAAAAGTGTTTTATGAAATCCAAAATGAACGGATAGCACAAAAACCATTTCATTCCAATGAAATTTTAAAGCTAGCACCTAGTAATTCAAACCGAATCAAAGATATTCCCAATGCCACTTATTTTTATTTCGATTTACAAAGGTCCAAAAAAGAAGTTGTTTATCAAGCCCCGTTAATTTCGATGTCTCTTCCACATGCAATGGAAGAAAATGGAACTAGGAAAAACGAAATTTTAAATTTACTTTTACGTAAGGTTGAGATTCACTCACCTGACTTCAGCTCCAATCATGTTTACAAGCCTGGGATTCACTATAGAGGAATAGTTGAGGGAAATGAAAACTCTCTCGTATCCATTAGCATTTTCGATTCCGAAATCATTGGTTTGATTCACCATAATGGAAAAACGCTTACCTTGGGTAAGGTGAAAGGCAAAGACTCGATGCACATTCTATACGATGAAAAAACATCTGGAATAGGCGATATTTTTTCCTGCGACTCAACTGATGATGGCATTCCGTATACTCCAGAACAATTACTACCTCCACCTACAGATAATAGAAGCCCCGGAGATTGCATAAAGGAAGAAGTAAATATACACCAAACACTTACAAACCAGGTTGGGGGCACTAGTCAAGCATCAAATTATGCAACTGGACTATTCAACAACCATCAGGCATTGTGTGCAAACGATGGGTTCACCGTATCGCTATCAAGATTGAACGTGTGGAGCAACTCCAACCCAGCACCTTGGTCCACCAATGAGTACAACACTCTAGACAATTGGCAGAATGCAACTGGTGCCATAGATGGCGATTTAGCGTATTGTGCCTTTTACGAAAGTGGTTTCGGAGGAGGTGTAGCTGCCAGCATTGGGGGACTATGCTCATCTAATCCTGATGGCAGTAAATCCGTAGGTGGTCATAACGGTAGTGTAAGCAATGTGCCTACATACTCTCAAGATGTTTTCTTGATGTCTCATGAGATGGGACATCTTTTTGGTGCTAGACATACACACGCTTGTGTATGGAATGGCAATGGAAGTGCCATTGATGGATGTTCCGGTTTTACCGAAGGGGGCTGTTCGGTACCTCCTTCTGCGAATCCAGGTACGATTATGAGTTATTGTGCTCCTAATGTAGATTTCAATGAAGGATTCCACCCACAAGTTAAAAATGCAATTCTAAACCATATTGCAGGAAGCAGTTGTACGTCTCCTTGTGGTGACGATCCAACTTGTACCGATGGAATCCAAAATGGACAGGAAACCGGTCTAGACTGTGGTGGCCCAGATTGTGATCCTTGTACTACGGATCCTACTTGTTCTGACGGAATCCAAAACGGACAAGAAACTGGTATAGACTGTGGTGGTCCAGATTGTGACCCATGTACTACGAATCCAACTTGTTCTGACGGAATTCAAAATGGCCAAGAAACAGGTATAGACTGTGGTGGTCCAGATTGCCATCCTTGCAATCAATCCTGTACGAATGTTACAATTTCCATAACACTTGACAATTATCCTGGAGAAACATCTTGGGAATTATTAGATTCCTCTGGTATTGTCGTTGCTTCTGGAGGCACTTATCAAAATGAGCCAAATGGCTCTACGGTGAATGCGGTCAGTTGCCTTGAAGATGGGTGTTATACTTTTAGCATAAAAGATTCCTATGGAGATGGAATATGTTGTAGATATGGATCGGGATCCTATAGTGTGACAGATGAAGATGGAACTATTTTGGCTTCTGGTGGAGATTTTGGTTCGGTTGAAAACACTAATTTCTGCATTGAATCCGGAGGTTCTTCTTGTGATGATGTTGCAGTACGAATTGAGTTTGACAATTATCCAGAAGAGACGAGTTGGGATATAACAGATAATGAGGGAACAGTTGTTGCATACGGTGGCACTTATGAGAATCAAGCAGATGGTTCTACTATAGAAGTAATAAACTGTCTAGATGTTGGATGTTATACTTTTAGCATAAAAGATTCCTATGGAGATGGAATATGTTGCAACTATGGACTGGGATCGTATGCTTTGATTGATGAAAACGGAAATGCATTGGCTTCTGGTGGAAATTTTGGTTATATTGAAAGTACCAATTTCTGCATTGAATCTTCATTGCAATATCAGAACCTTTCATTGAACAATGATGATGTTACCCTATTTCCCAATCCGACGACAAATATTATGACGGTGAAGGGCATGGAGGTTGCAAATGCAAGTATTTTCACACTACTAGGCAAGCATATACCTGTCTCTGTAGAGAACAACGTCATAGATACCAGCATACTTTCTGCAGGGGTCTATCTAATTCAACTGAAAGATGACAAGGGAGAGATCCTTATCAAGAAAATCATTAAGGAATAAGTAGAATTTCATTCTTTTTAAAAATAAGAAGGCTGTCTTGTCAAGACAGCCTTCTTCAATTTCATTCTTTAATGATTTTTTTAGTTATGCTTTTTCCTCGATCTGCCTCGATGCTTATAAAGTATAGCCCAGATGAAAACATTAAATCAGAAACAAGAATTTTTGAAGAAACATTGTCATGCTTTTTCCTGACAATGCTTTGTCCCAATGCATTTCTTATTTCTATTTCCAGGTTCTCCCCTTTTAAATTACCCGTACTTACATACAGACTTTCATTGAATGGATTTGGATGCACGCTTATCTCAAAGTCTTCAAAAGAATCGATGCTTGTCGACAAAGTAGTTTGGCCTGTAAAAATATCTCCACTAGGCTCTGTACTATATGCATAATCTAAAAGAGTATAGGAATCTCCAGCATTTGACACTTGAAATCTAAACCATCCATGGTATTGCAATCCATTTTTCGCAAATTTAAAGCCCGCAAAATTAGTTTCTCCATCCCAAACCATGTAAGCATTTGAACGAACATCATGCAAATTGGGATATGCTTGTCCATTTACCCAATTGCTATTGGTGCTTATCAATGTATTTTCTGGAAGCATTGATATGTTTAGCGTACTCCCTTCGCAAACCATTGCAGCTGTATATGTTTCAAATTGCAAGGCGGCTTGACCACTAGGATGACCAGTATTATAGAACAACCCTCCATAATTTGTTCCTCCTCCTAGACTAGGAATGAAAGAATCTGTAAAGGGTTTCCATACATCTCCCGAATTCACACTCAAATCATCGTTGTCGACATAAACGATCCTATAAGGATCAAAAAACATCAAATCCCATCCAACTCTAGTACATGCCATGCTATCGACAGTGGCAGCCTCTAAAAATTCTATTGAAATGTTTTCATTGTCAACTTCCTCATGATTTACAGCATTTCCATTTATGGTCAATTCTGCTTCTGTGGCATTCAAAACATTTATTTGAGCTGTTAAACCTGAAGGCATATCACTATTGAAATGAACGCCTTCCACTAAATTTCCGGTTGTAGCAAAGACCGTATTCGATATGGTTATGTCAAGGGTCTCTGTAAATGATCCATCATTGACAATCCCCTCAAATACATCTGTAGTAGCCGAAACGACTCCTCCATCTGCATTGTTCACACCAGTTGCCAATATGTTGCTTGATTGCCACAAGGGTTGTCTTGCAGGATGTGTCAATGCTGCCAACATTCTATTTGTTTGACCTACCGTAAACATCTTGTAACAACCAAGGGCACCATTGTAGCCCATATAATTTTCATAGTTGATCAAATATCCACAATCGGATGTTTCCGAACAATTGTTAGAGCCGCTACTCTGACTATCCTGAGGAGTATCTGCGACTTCATCGGTACCTCCACAACCACCTTCATGGGTATGTATCAAGTTTAACCAGTGACCAAATTCATGTGTCAAAGTAGATGCAAATTCTTGATTTGTGTTTCCTGTTAGATATTGTCCATTCATCACAACACGAGCAAGTCCATCATCAGACATCCCTGTGTCTGGATACCAAGCCACACCAGAATTGTTGGGAACACCATTTCCATAGAGATCTGCGGTAATGTATACATTCATGTACTTATAATTGTCCCATGAGTCCCTGGCAACTGCTGGGCTTCCATAATTCCCCATTCCGGATTCCTCTGGATAGAAGATGACTCCAGTTGTACAATTCCCGTTCGGATCCAGTTTTGCCAATTTAAATTCAATGTCCAAAGTAGACTTGATTCCGTTAAAATTGGCATCGACAGTATTGAAGTCATCATTAAGTCCTTTAAATTCTTCATTTACTTGATTCAATGAATTGACAATCGTGTTATAATCTACAGGATCTCCGTTTTGGACAGTTCCATAAACATGGAATACAATTGGTATGACATACTCAGATGGCATCGTTTTCTTTTCATTCTCCATGTTCTTAACAAACTTGCGGGTATGTTCGTTGAAGTTTTGGTATTGAATCAGTCTATCTGGGTTTTGATCAAAATACTGCTCAATGACTTCTGAAGCCCTACAGTTCGACATATCTCTTGTTTTGTCATTTTGAGCCCAAGCAATGGAAAATGAAAACACAAATAAAAAAAGTAATTGAGGGATGGGTGAAAATTTCATGGGTTATGGAATTAATTTAAGGTTAATTAATTAGCTTGAAAACAAGCTATTATCTTCACCTACAATATTCAAATTAATTCCCATATAAAACTAATACTCAATTAACCATTACCAACAAAATACTATCCATATAAAAAACTAGCTATCAACAACCTACACAAATCCCATGGCATGCACATTCAATTCATCGTTAATCTCAGTTTACATTCCAAACAATGACCTCAATCTCCAAGAAACTGAAGATCAAAGCACAAAATTTAATCACATACTTAAGGGAATGTGCAAATAATCGCTTCTTGAATAGAATAGATCATCATATGGCTAGAAACAACAAGTCATGCATTTACTTGCTTCCTTGCCAAACTTTTTGCAATGTGAACAAACACTAAAAACCAACTACTCGCTTCACCTAAAAAACATTGAATTATTTTCATCAAAAAGTTTAAAATTTACATTTTTTTTAATAATTACTAAAAAAACAGCCTTATAACTGACAATTCATCATCATTTTAAGACACTCGGCTATTGCAGGATATTCAAATTTTTCTTAAATTTGCGTCAAATTAAATTTGAGCTATGCAAACAAAATCCGACTTGAAAAAAGAGATGTCTTTCGAAAACTTTAAAGCGCAAGTTTTAAATGATTACAAGGTTGCCGTCACAAGTCGAGAATGTAGCCTGTTGGGGCGCCGAGAAGTCTTGACGGGGAAAGCCAAATTCGGAATTTTCGGAGATGGAAAGGAAGTCCCTCAACTAGCATTGGCAAAAGCCTTCAAAGATGGAGATTTCAGATCTGGTTACTATCGTGATCAAACTTTCATGATGGCAATCGGAGAGTTGACCATAGAACAATTTTTTGCCGGGTTGTATGCCAATACGGATTTAACACAGGAACCCATGTCTGCTGGTCGTCAAATGGGAGGTCATTTTGGAACTCATAGCTTAGATGAAAATGGGCAATGGAAAAACCTCACACAACAAAAAAACTCCAGTGCAGACATTTCGCCAACGGCAGGGCAAATGCCTAGACTTTTAGGTTTGGCACAAGCGTCTAAGATATATCGAAACGTGAAAGGCATTGATGCCACGAAATTTTCTGTAAAGGGAAACGAAGTCGCTTGGGGAACCATAGGCAATGCCAGTACGAGTGAAGGTTTGTTCTTTGAAACCATAAATGCAGCAGGAGTTCTACAAGTACCAATGGTCATAAGTATTTGGGATGATGAGTATGGTATTTCCGTACACGCCAAACACCAAACGACAAAAGAAAACATATCTGAAATTCTAAAAGGGTTCCAAAGAGACAAAGACACCAAGGGATACGACATATTGCGCGTTAAAGGATGGGACTATGTTTCATTGATAGAAACCTATGAAGAAGCTTCAAAAATAGCAAGGGAAGAACACGTACCTGTCTTAATTCACGTGAATGAATTGACACAGCCACAAGGACATTCCACCTCTGGTTCCCATGAACGTTACAAAGACAAAAACCGTTTGGATTGGGAACGCTCTCATGATTGCAATGTAAAAATGAGAGAATGGATAATAGCTACTGGAATTTCAACAGACGAGGAATTGTCTACAATAGAAAAAACCATAAAGAAGGATGTCAGAGAAGGTAAAAAAGCAGCTTGGACCAATTATTTGAACCCTATCTTGAATGACCTTAAAGAAGCTTCAAGCTTGTTAACGCAATTAGCAACTTCTAGCTCCAACAGCGTATTCATCGAAAAAATAAACAAAGACCTTTTGTCTATTGATGAACCAACGCGTAAAGATGTGGCCACTGCCGCACGAAAAGCCTTGCGTTATGTGGTAAATGAAACTTCCACAACCAAAACACAGCTGATACAATGGATTGATGGTTTCTTTGAAGACATACAACCAAAATACAGCTCTCACCTATACAATGAGACACCATCCGCAGCCATACACATAAAAGAAGTGAAACCTACTTACGATCCAGATGCAGAACAAGTAGATGGTCGTATCGTAATAAGAGACAATTTCGATGCCATTTTTGGCAAATACCCAGAAACTTTGATCTTTGGAGAAGATGCTGGTACGATTGGAGATGTAAATCAAGGATTGGAGGGACTACAAGAAAAATATGGAGAACTACGAGTAGCAGATGTAGGCATTCGTGAAGCCACCATTCTTGGACAAGGAATAGGAATGGCCATGAGAGGCTTACGTCCCATTGCTGAAATACAGTATTTGGATTACATCTTATATGCCTTGCAAATAATAAGTGACGACTTGGCAACTTTGCACTACAGAACAAAGGGTCGTCAAAAAGCACCATTGATAATACGTACCCGTGGACACAGATTGGAAGGCATATGGCATTCTGGTTCTCAAATGGGAGGCGTTCTGAATCTTGTAAGAGGAATTCATGTCTTGGTCCCTAGAAATATGACAAAAGCAGCTGGCTTCTATAACACATTGTTGGAAAGCGACGAACCAGCCCTGATCGTAGAATGCTTGAACGGATACCGTCTAAAAGAGAGAAAACCAACCAATTTTGGAGCCTTCAAAACACCAATAGGCGTGGTAGAAACGCTTAAGGAAGGAAATGACATCACATTGCTATCCTATGGATCCACATTGAGAATAGTGGAGCAAGTAGCAAAAGAACTCACTGAAGTCGGAATAGACGCTGAAGTAATAGATGCACAATCTTTGTTACCTTTCGATTTAAATCATGATGTGGTAAGAAGCATCGCAAAGACAAATCGTTTGATGATTATAGACGAAGATGTCCCTGGAGGAGCTTCTGCTTACCTTTTGGACGAAATTCTGAATACGCAAAATGCATATAGGTATTTAGACAGTCAACCAAAAACATTGACAGCCAAGGCCCATAGACCTGCCTACGGTACAGATGGGGATTATTTCTCCAAACCTTCATCAGAAGACATCTTTGAAGCTGTTTACGACGTAATGCACGAAGTAAACCCCAACGACTTTCCAAAGTTGAGATAAAATTATTCGATTAAACCTTTTTAGAATAATCCTGTCATAGTAGTTATAAATCAAAACCAACTACCTTATGAGAGGATTATTCTTTATTGCCCTAATGCTACTATTTTCAGGATGCTCGAGTGACGACCCCAACACGTCTACCCCAACTGACGACATCCCAATTGCTTTTGACATAACAAGCATTTTGAATATCGATCTAAATGCGCTTTTAAACTACAACGACCAATACGTGCCTGCGTACATAACCAAGGACAACACTCCAGGAAACAATGCCATAACCAATGCTGGAGCGACATTGGGTCGCGTGTTGTTTTACGACAAGAAACTATCTGTAGACAATACCATTGCTTGTGCAAGCTGCCACAAGCAATCCTTGGCCTTTGGAGATGACAGTAGTCAAAGTACAGGAGTCGATGGTGTAACAGGCAGGCATTCCATGAGATTGATAAACTCCCGTTTTGCCAGTGAAAATCGCTTTTTCTGGGACGAGAGGGCAAATTCTTTGGAGCAGCAAACTACCATGCCCATACAAGATCACATAGAAATGGGTTTTAGTGGTGAAAATGGCGATTTGAATTTTGAAGACCTGATTAACAAATTGGAAGCCACGGAATACTACCCCGTCTTGTTCAATCTTGCATATGGAAACACGACCATTACAGAAACGGGAATCCAAAACGCATTGGCCCAATTCATAAGAAGCATTCAGTCCTTTGACAGCAAATACGATGACGGAAGAACATCGGCAGCAAACGATGGACAACCCTTTTCCAATTTCACGCAACAAGAAAACGATGGTAAGCAGTTGTTTCTACAGCCTCCCGTATTCGACAGTCAAGGTAGCAGGACAGGTGGCGGAATTGGTTGTGCTGGCTGCCATAGAGCTCCCGAGTTTGACATCGACCCGAATTCTTTGAACAATGGAACAATTGGCATCGTTGGAGGAAGCGTTGGCACAGACTTGACAAACACAAGATCTCCAAGTTTGCGAGACGCAGTAAAGGCTGACGGAACCAGCAATGGTCAGTTCATGCATATAGGAGCCAGCAACTCAATGGCAACAGTATTGAATCATTACAACAACATAAATACAACAGGAAACAACAATTTGGATCCACGATTGAGGCCAAATGGCAATGGTCAACAATTAAATTTGACAGATGCAGAACGCAATGCAGTCATTGCATTTTTAAGGACATTGGCAGGTACAGATGTATATACCAACGAAAAATGGAGCAATCCTTTTATTGAGTAAGTTGAAGTAGTCCCAAATTTACTTTGAAAGCGTTTACCTAGGTAAACGCTTTTTTTATATCTTTAAAACTAAAGCTACAAAATATGCTAACAAAAAAAGACAAAGAACAATTACGAGGCAACATATTCAGGCATTTGGATGGCATTGCAACGGCAACGACTGCATTTGCCTTGCACAAAAAAGGCGTTTTGGATTTCATATCCCAAAAAGAGTCGGTAACGTTGGCAGAAGTCACAAAACACTTCAATGCCAACGAAGGCTACCTCAACGTCGCGTTACGAATTCTTTGCTCGCAAGGTTGGCTAATTCAGGTCTTGGACAATGATAGAGACCACATAGCATATAAAACCAACACAAACAGTCACACCGCGTTTTCATTGACTCACCTGTATGAAGACTCCATAAGCCTATTGCAATATTCCGTACACTTTCCCGAAGAACGCATTCGGGCTGATGCCTTTATTGCATTGGAGCGCATTTTCAAAAAGTATGAAAATAATTTCGGATTGGGACAGGTTGAAGAACATTCCATACAACACCAAATGTTGAAACACATAGAGGGAGTCATAGTTGCTCCAATAATTGTACTATTGGGTGTAAATGGCCTATTCCACAAATATTTCATGGAAGCGTCCTTCACTGCTGAAGAATATCACAAAGATCCTGAAAGTTTCAAGAAAATATTGGACTTCCTATCCTATTTGGGGTGGTTCAAAAAGAAAAACAACACCTATCAATTTACCGATGAGGGCCTCTTCTTCGCAAAACGAGCTAGTGCTTATGGAGTAACGGTTTCATACCTACCAACATTCGTGAAATTAGACGAATTGCTCTTTGGAAATCCTTTGGTGCTCCAAACAAGCTCTCCAGATGAAACCGAAAGGCACGTGCATAGGGAAATGAACGTTTGGGGAAGCGGAGGTGCACATTCTACTTATTTCAAAGTGATAGATCAAGTGATCATCAGGCTTTTCAACAAACCCATAGACGAACAACCAAAAGGCATTTTGGATATGGGATGTGGCAACGGTGCATTCATTCAACACATTTTCGATGTCATTGAAAATCAAACGCTACGAGGTAAATTATTGGAGGAACACCCATTGCTGCTTGTGGGGGCAGATTTCAACAAAGCAGCACTAAAGGTAACTCGAGCCAATTTGATAAAAGCCGACATCTGGGCCAAGGTCATTTGGGGAGACATTGGTAGACCAGACCTATTGGCCAAAGACCTGAAAGAAGATTACAACATCGAATTGAAGGACTTGTTGAATGTCCGTACATTTTTAGATCACAATCGCATTTGGGAAACACCAAGCACTGCATCCAACAGAATTAGCAACTCGCTGGGATCCTACGCATACAAAGGGCAACGCATTAGCAACAACTTGGTCGAAGATTCCTTGTTGGAGCATCTTAAAAAATGGAAGCCCTATGTAGAGCAATTTGGTTTGCTCATCATAGAATTGCACACCATAGATCCCAAATTAACTGCAAAGAACATAAGCAAGACGGCAGCTACAGCATATGATGCCACACACGGATATAGCGATCAATACATCTTGGAAGTAGATGTCTTCAACAAAGTCGCCAGTGAAGCAGGATTGCATCCAGATCCAGCATATTTCTCCAAATTCCCAAACAATGAATTGGCTACGGTTAGCGTAAACTTGTTGAAAGGATGAAAATTTAAAAGTGTTTGACAGGAGTTGCATCGTGTTTGACGAAATTTATTGCCAATCACTTGCCATAGCCTTTATTTTGACAGCGAACACTAAAACCATGAAATCATGAAATTCAAATCTTTCTTTATCGTATTCGCCGTAATCACATTAAACTCTTGCATAGTAAAATCACTTCATCCTTTTTACACCAAAGAATCCATTGCATTTGAAAAAGCCTTCATAGGAGAATGGATGGACGACAAAGGAGGCGTTTGGAATGTAAAATCCTTTCAAGAGGTATTCAATGAAGACTTTGGATATGGAGAAAAGCCATCCGAAGAAGACTTGAAAATACTGGAAAAGCTAAAACACAACTACCTCATTGAATATGTCTCCAAGGACAGAAAAGCCTTTTTCATGGCAACCCCCTTCAAAATAAAGGAGCAATTGTTATTGGACTTCACGCCATATTCCCATGATGATGCAGGGATAAACTCCTTGTTGAGCTCCCATTTACTAGGCACTCATTCCGTGGTAAAGTTCGACATTGCAAACAATTCGGAAATCAACATAAAATGGTTGGATGAGGAAAGAATAGAAGATCTTTTAAAAAACAGTAAAATTAGAATAAAACACGAAATCATCGGCATTCAAGAAGATTTCCTCTTAACGGCAAACTCAACGGAGCTATATCAATTCCTAGAGAAATACTTGGCTTCGAACCTAGAAGACAAATGGAAATCCTCTTCGAAATTCAAATTGAAAAAGAAAAATGCCTAATCTTAACCCCTACTTGAGAAAGCTTAACAACCATAGCCCACTTTTATTCAATGGCGTACTATGGTTGTTTGCCTATGTCATACTGTTGTTCATCTTTTCCAAGGGAGAACATCCCATACGAGTAGATTACGTATATACGACAAGTTTTTTGGCATCCGTAGCCCTACCAACACTCATCAATCTATATATGTTGATGCCCCGCTTGCTAAAAAAAGAGAGCTATGGATTGTATTGTATCTCTTTTGTCGTAAACTTATTGGTGTTTTCCCAATTGCATACTTTGTTTTTCAAACCAATGCTAGATTGGTTGTTCCCAAACTACTTCTTTGTATCTTATCATTCCGACACCAAACCATTCGTCGTATTCTCCATATTCTTGATTGCGACGTCGCTTATTAAGCTGTCCGAAGATTGGTTCCATTTCAATCGCAATGAAAACTTGGAGTTAAAACAAAAAAACCAACAGATGCAAACGCAATTATCCGCATTGAGATCACAGATAAACCCGCACTTCCTATTCAACTCGCTGAACGTGATATACTCTCTGGCCATAGAAAAAAAGGAAAGCATCACAAATGCCATAGTGCAATTGTCAGACATTCTAAGGTACATCATCTACGATTCGGACATGGAGCGCGTAACACTAAAAGAAGAAATAGCATTGCTTGAAAACTACATTGCGTTTCAAAAGTTTCGCGTACATGGTTTTGAGAACCTAACTTTTGACGTCGAATTGGAAGACGAACAATTCAAACTATACCCAATGCTACTTTTACCTTTGGTTGAAAATAGCTTCAAACATGGTATGATGAAGGATTTAAGTGCTACGTACATACAAATTTCCTTGTTCCAAAAAGCTACGGAATTTCGTTTTACAATAGAGAATAGTCTTCCAAACAATGACACGGAAGAAGAAAACCCACATTCTGGCGTTGGCTTGGAACACATCAGAAAAAATCTTGATATCGTTTACCCAAATGCTCATACCTTTGAAACCATAGCTACCGAAGATCGTTTCAAAGTGAGCATTTCCATAACTAATACCATTATTGAAAATGACCATTAAATGTTTGATCATAGACGATGAACCTTCATCTCAAAACATACTGAAACATTTCATCAAAGATGTTCACTTCTTGGAACTCCTAGCCGTTTGCAACTCTGCTTTGGATGCCATGGAAACATTGAAATCGCATACAAGGGTCGACTTGTTGTTTTTAGACATCAACATGCCAAAAATATCCGGTCTTACTTTTTATAGATCCTTGCAACACAAACCCAGTGTCATCTTTACGACTGCTTACCCGCAATATGCCATAGATGGCTTTGAAGTCAACGCTATTGATTATTTGTTGAAACCTTTTTCGTTTGATCGCTTTTTCACGGCTGTAAATAAAGTTTTGGATTTGAAAAACAATGCTACAAAATCAATGGGTAACCCAGAGTACATAATGGTAAAATCCAACAAGGTCCTGCACAAGATCCTTTTAGGCGATCTATTGTTTGTGGAAGCATTTGGAGACTATGTAAAACTACATCGCAAAGACGACTACATATTGACCAATAGCACCTTTAGCAAGTTACTGGAGTCCCTACCAAGTGAAAAGTTCATTCGAACCCATAAATCCTACGCCATTAACATAGACTCCATAAATAGCGTCATTGGAAACAAAATCAACATCGACTCGAAATCCGTGCCAATGGGACAAACATATAAATTGGCTTTTCTAGAGAGATTGAACAAAAACAATTAACTTTATCAAGCAAAAATAGGGTTCCTAAAAAAACAAGAACATACCAACTAAACTAAAATTGAGATTCCCTTTCTCAGCAAACCAATATGAAGGCAGTATCCGTAGTTACCATTAGAAAAGAACTAAAACATAAATCCAACGAAGAATTGGCAGAACTTTGTTTACGTTTGTCCCGTTTTAAAAAGGAAAATAAAGAACTACTCACCTATCTCCTATTTGAAGCCGACGATGAGAATGGCTACATAGAAACAGTCAAACAAGAAATAGACATACAATTCGAAAACATTAATACCGACAGCTATTTCTACATAAAAAAAAGTGTTCGAAAGATCTTGAGACTCATAAAGAAGTTTAGTCGCTACTCCTTGAAAAAAGAAACAGAAGTAGAGTTGCTACTCCACTTTTGTCAAAAAATGAACGACTTCACACCTTCCATTGAGCGCAATGTGACCTTAATGAATATTTATGATCGACAAATTGCCACCATCAAAAAATTGGTGGCGACGTTGCACGAAGATTTACAGTACGATTATAATTTGGAATTGGAAAATATCACATAAAACACTCATTTTAAACTATTTAATTTAAATTTATTATTCCAGAAATGACAAGCAGGTTGTTGCGAAAAGATGTGACTCTGCTAATTCCTACCCAATTTTTTATATTTTTAACCTCAGCCCAGTTCTGTAGATTCCAGCAAAAAAAGCTTACACATAAAAAAACACACTAAAATATTTTACAATGTGGTTTCATCAGTCATCCTTAACATTCATATAATCATTCCGCTGTGTATCTAACAATTTAGTTATGACTGTTTCATCTTTATTATTCACTCTTACGGCTACTCGTGGAAAACGAGCGATGTCTATTCCCATATATCATCTTTGATCCTTCTAAAATACATCATATAGAATTTAATTTACTGATTACCAATGAAATGAGTAACACCATTTAGCCTTTAAAAATACTGTAATAGGCATTTAGATAAAATTGGTAAGCTGTTATAGATTTAATAAGTTCACCTTCCATGTTTTCAACTCAATTCTTTGTTGTAAAACGTTTTTATTCCACAATAATTGGTTGTGGCAATATTCCTCTATTCTCAAACATAAAACCGAAATTAGGCTTATTTTCTATTGCATTTAATTCCTTAATCAAACTCAAAAGTAGTTTTTTTTTGTTTTGTAGGATATAGTCTACAGCAGTAAATCTTACCTGTACTAATTGCAAACTAGCGCTAGACCTTATTTAGTAAAGTTGTTTCTTACTCTTATCTCCACTAAGCAAAGCTTAGCGGTAGCGACAAACTATGACCGAGCGGGGCATTTCTCTTAGGGCGATATCCGTAAGAATTTGGACTGAATATAGCTTCTAACCTTGGTTCAACAAACATTTTGACTACCATTTGTCCAACTCTATCGCAGATAGTAGGTATCCCCAATTTACGGATTGAACCGTCTTTCTTTGGGATTTCTACTTCTTTGACAGGCGGAGGAAAATAACTCCCTGATGCCATCCGATTCCAAAGCTTGTACAAGTGTTTACTACGGTCTGCATCAAATTCTTACATACTGATAGCATCAATTCCTGCACTTCCTTTATTAGAACGCACTTTTTGATAAGCCTCCCAAACCATTTGGCGACTTATCGGTATTGATTTTGTTTCATTCCATAAATTCATCCTCACTTTTGTAAGTTGATTTGTAAAATGCAACGGTACAACTTAACCCCTTCGCTCCATTTCCATTACAGAAAATTCATTACTACTACGGGTTAATCTGCCACTACATACAACATCGGTATTTTGCCTCTAGGGGGTGCCTATTGTGCATTTCCCTTATCATTTGCATGTAGCTTCCCAAGTTCCGTAAATAAGCCTGAATAAAGTTCTTGCCATCTGAATGACGCCAGCCTTACAGAAAATAAATAGGTTATCTCTGTAATTAATAGTATCGCTACTATTACTTTTCACTCCGTATCATACTTCGTAGCTTTTGACTGGAGGTTCCTACTTCTCGACACCTCTTCAATGGTTCACTTTCGTTCAACTCCTTTATTCGTACCTGCTAATCTCTTTGGATTAGATTCTCCTAAACGCTCAGTACCAAGACTATTAATCAAAGCACCTTTAGGTGGTTTAGAGCCATCGCCTATACAACGACCCTGATGGACCTACCATCATCTTAATTACAGTATTCAACCATTTATTGCCGTGGTTGATTCTTGGCACACTATGGAACGTAGCGTGCAAAAAGACACTAACTTTTCGGATAAACACAGAGCCGAATTTTTATATTTTGTTTTTACTTTTTCTATTCTAAAAGCCAAATTTAAAAATTTGGCGGTCTTTGTAAATAAGAACTAACCCAAAGTTTTAGCACTTATTAGCTATGTTTTATACACCGTGTTGGCTGTAGTTTTATTCTTTTTCACAAGTTTCTTTTTCAAGAATAACTTTATATCTATTCATATCTGACTCTCTAACCTCTATAAAAGTCAAGATTGATAATCCGCTTTTGTCTTTCATTCCGCCCGTCATTAATATATTCTTATTTGTCGTTTTAGAGTCAATGCATTTTTTTAATATATTCAACCCTTTTTCCTTATCGCTTTCGGATGGTTCAAATGGCTTAAATTTTTCTCCAGCAATTATGATTGTCGAATTCGCCAATTCTTCTTTTGTCGGTTGGAAAGAAGGTAGTTCAGGTGCTAACTGATTAATGGGAAGCATTAAATATCTGTTGTCAGTTTTTTTAGTTTCAACTATAAAGTTATGCTCTTTCTGATTGTTTGATATAAATATTTCAAGTTTGTCCTTGATTAATTGACAGCTATTGAATTCAGTTTTTTCCAAATTGAATCCTTTGTTTGTAAGTTCAAGTCTTAACTTTTTTGCACTAGCGACTAGTCCATTTTTTAAAGAATCTTTTATGGTCAAAAGTATTTTGTCAGTTTCATCTGATTTTGGCCAATGCATTATTTTTCTTTGTTGCTCAATCGGCATTATGAGGTTATCAAACTTCTCATATTTTTCCAGTTTTATGATATTCCAAATATTAATAGATATTGAGTCACATTGAGCCTGAAGGTTCATTGCAATTAAAGAAAAGAATATGATAAAAGTTATTTGTTTCATTTGTGGTTAATTACAGCCAACGTTTATGTATAAGAATAGTTGCGGTTTTGTGTGCGAGGATTTTCCGCAGGAAAATCAGATGTAACAAAACAGCAACGACCTTTGGTTTAGCCTAAAAATAGCAATTATTTTTATACGGTGTTACCATACGTTTTTTATTCCATTTTTTTTAATTCAGACGTTTTCACAACAATTGTATTTCCCCAAATATCTCCTAATCGTTGATTTTTATCTGTATTTTTTATTGTTATAATTCCGATTAATCCAAAAAAGAACATATCAATTGGGTCAAGTAAATGTCTTTTTAAAGATTGTCCAAAAGTCAGTTTTTCGTCAGTTCCGCTAAAAGTTGAGTTGTCAGTTGATTTTCGGATTGAGACAGGTTTTAGTCCAACTAAAGAATTTCCAAGTGTTGCTCCGAACCATTGTTCAAGTCCGATTGTCATTATTCCCCAAAACAAAATTGGTCCTAATGCTGGTAATCCGCTTACTGCTAATTCTCCTTCAGAATCAGGTTTTCCAAAAGCAAACAGAAAAATAAAGAAGAAAATATATATAATTAAATAGTCCACAATTCCTGCTAAAATTCGTTTTCCAATATTAGGAACTGTTTTCAATTCAGTTGGTAAGTTTGTTTCGTTCATCGTTGTTTCTCAAATGTATGGTAACATAAATATATAGTTACTATAGTAACTATATATTTATTATGCGAGGAGCTAATTTAGTATATAACTCCTTCCAATACTAGTCTTTTAAACAAAAAAAAAAACGTATTTCTACGTATTTTTTTGTTAAACTATTATTTCTATAAAGATATCACACCTCACCCAAACACCAAACAAATTCCGTTGTATTTTGTTTTGTAGAATATAGTCTACAGCAGTAAATCTTACCTGTACTAATTGCAAACTAGCGCTAGATCTTATTTAGTAAAGTTGTTTCTTACTCTTATCTCCACTAAGCAAAGCTTAGCGGTAGCGACAAACTATGACCGAGCGGGGAAAGGCCTTTTCACTAAATCAAAAGAGCTGATTACTAATTTGAATTTTTATTCAAAACATAAAATGAATACTTTTGATTAAACATCCATTATGAAATTGAGGACAATTTTACTTTTAACAATTCTTTTAATCAGTAATAGCATTTACTCTCAAGAGAACAATAGAGAAGAAATCTTCTTTACGTCTGATAGTCTGTCTTTTATTCATCTATTGCCAAATCAGAAATTTGGTTATGTTTCATACAAGGGCCAATCACCTTTAACCTATAAACATGATAAAAATCAAATAAAAGGGCATATAGATGGCCCTTATTTCACAATCAATGAATTTGGTTCTGGAGAATATTCAATTTCTAACAACAACGTTCAATTGAATTTCTTTAAACCAAAACATTCAATTGACAGCATTTCAGTTAAAAAAACTAAAAACTCAACTGATTCCATAAAACTCAAAATTTCTTTTAAATCTTATGTGAGTTCTAAAAATAATGACGGCATAGGAATTGGAAGTACTATTAAATCAAAGGATGACTCAATAAACATTAATACGATGTTTGACAGTTTTACATCATTCACAGTTAAAAAGAACAAGCTTCCTTTAAAATTAATAGTTAACGAAAAGTATAATTTAGAAATAGCAAGTGAACTAGATCAAGATATTACTCTATTTGTGAATGACTTTAAAAAATTTACGACTGACAATATTGAAAACAAAGAATTTGATTTCAATACTCTAACCAAACAAAAGAATGAATAAAACGTTTTACAACAACGTTTTTGTGGCGCGTACTATTTACGCAATGTTATTTCATTTCTGCTTGTCTATTCACAGGCGGTAGCGGCGGTGGCGGTGGTAGCGGAATATTTTTTTCATTCAGCCATATTTTTAAATCCGTTCGCTCCGTTACTTTTTCAAATGCTTTAGTTAGTTGGTTTAATGTGTTCGGCAATTTTGAAATTCCGTCTTCGTCGTACGAAATGCAAATCAATAGTTTTTCTGGATTGTCACTCAATCTTGGATTTTGTCCGTTATTTTCTATATCTCTGCGCAATACAATCGATAAACTATCTAATGGGTAAAAATTTTCGCCCGCTTTGCTTACAGTATCATTATGAATTTTGATAGTGTTTTTTTGTTTTATTAAAATACAAGCCAATCCTTCCCAACAAGGGTTTCTCAAATAAACCCTTGTTGACAAGCTATCGTTTTCAAGAGTTATTTTTGGAAGGCTGTCATTACAAGCTATTTGTTCAGTTCGTTCTAGTAATTCTTTCCAGTTATTAAATTCTTTAAGCTTTAATTCTACTGCAATGCTATCGTTTTCATTTTGATAAAGACCAAAATCCTTTTCTATTGTTTCTATAGGTTTCTGTTCCGCATTTTGACAACAAAAAATTGACAAAACCAGTATAATCAACAACGATATTTTAATGTTAGTTACCATTTTTCTCGTATGCACCATAACTACAACTATCGTATAAGTCCAGTTTTTTGCTAATTAAGGGCTTGTGCAACGGCTACCAATGTTATCTCTAGTTATTTTTATTCAGAACATTTTGATTGAAAACTAATCTCTTGTTTTTAATATGGTTATCACCTTTAAAATCATTAATCGAAACTATAATTTTGATATTTTGGTCTTTAGGCACATCGATAGTCTTAAAATTATTATCATAATTCAATATTAGAGGATTAGTCTTATCCGTTAATATGAACTCACAATTTTCTTCAAAAGAAATAATATAGCTAACTTCTTTATCATTTTGAGATATGTTTAAATCATAGATTGTGTCAAAGTCTTTTTTGATGGTTACATTGATTGAATCTGTGTCCGCAATTTTGTCTAAATAAATAATATTTATATCTTCAATAGGGTTTTCATCCTTAAAATTCAAAATAATTTCCGAGTCGGTCAATTCGTAAGTTCCGTAACTTTGATAATAGATTAAAGTTTGGAAACCGCAAATCCTTTTTCCATCTGGTGTAATATTAGAGAAATTTCCCCTTTGTTTAATTTCTTGTTTTGGATGTTCCTCAAACAATACTCGATTGTTTTTTAGGAGCTTAATAACAACTAATGTGTCTCCTTTTTTAAAATTATATTCAGTATTAGTATTTGGTACTGTTTGGGCAGATGCAATTTTAAAAACACAGAATAATATTATTAAAATGATTTTTTTCATAATTAGAGATAACGCCAAATATATGAATCGGAGGCAAGGCAAGTAAGCCTAAACCAATCGATTTATCTGCGCATTTTTATTTCTTGTTTAATTTATAAAAATCTAGCGCCACTGCAAAAAAGAAATGACCTTTCGATCTAGCACTAAACTTTGCTCTGATTTCATATATAATGTTGTGCTTTCGTGATATTTTAGTTTAATATTTTATAAATAGCATTAGAGGGATCATCACAATCTTTATCAGTTAAGTAGAGATCGAAAGCTTGATTCAATACTTCTTTGACGATATTCCGAATTCTTACCTGAGATTCTTTCGTGTTTTTGAAATTGATTTCAGTATTAATGTGAAACAAGATATCTACAGCTTCTGTATTATACTCATTAAGATCAGATATTTGATTTGCTTTTTCTGCTAAAGGGTTCCAACCATTTAGTATTTCCTTTATTTTTTCTATATGTTCCTCGTTCATTTTTTATCTATTTGTGACAAATTGGGCACGTGCTTTTCCGTCAATTTTTAAACCTTTTGCCAGACAGTATTTTTTTAGTTCGTCCAAATCTACAGTAAAGTCGTTGACAATAAAACCCTGAGAGACTAAATCTTTTTTGGTTTTCAAATAAGCTTTATTCCATTCTTTCCAAGTAGTATGCATACTTTCTCGATCATCAATTAGTTCCAAAAATTGCTTCCAATCCTTTTTCTTATAGAATGCTAAGTTTACTATTCCTGACATTTCATTTTTTGGTTTCGATACATGTTCGTTAAGGGACATGGTTTACACAAGTTAAAGATTAGGGTTTACACTAAATT
>JAHDHI010000063.1 GCA_020631395.1 Bizionia sp. | reverse complement strand
TAGAATATTGGTTTTAGCAAAGATAATACATATCTAAATTAGAACTTAGCCAAAAGATATTAAAAAACCCACACCATATAAAAAATACAGTGTGGGCATACTTCTTCTTATTCTTAACGTTGTTAGACAAATACTAGACTAACCGAATATGAGCTGCAAACTCGTGCTAGCGTAGGAAAACAACATTGTTTTCCTATTGTGCTTTTAGATTTCTCCCTACGAAGACAAAGAAAATCAATCCTCCTATAACAAATATTGTCAATATGTTAAACCAAATAGTATTATCAATTCTATTTTTGTAAATGAATTTCGGCATTTCCTCATAATCCTTGACTGTAAACTTTTTCCCTTTAAATAGCATTGGCACCAAATAATTGCGCCACGCATCGGAAAACTCAAAGACTTGTTTTTTATAATCGTTATAATGCTTTTCAGATGTTCCTGCAATGTTGTTCAACGATTGTTGCATCACAATGGCAGGAGAAACATACTTGAACGTGCTAATCAAGTTCTGCTGTTTTTGTAGTTGAGAGTCGTATTCTGACAACAATGGCTTTGTTCTTTCCTCCATGACTTTTTCCGAAGCAAAGTACTTATGCCAAAACCCAAATTTCTCCTTGTCACTTTCTTGAGCCAACTCGGGATGATTACGCAAATAACTACCCATGATTTCATCTTGCTTTTTTTCATTTTCCTTTTTGACCAAACGGATTTCATTAATCATTTTCAAGCGAGATGGTGTTGGATACAACGAACTTCCAATTTGATTGATCGTTGCTGGTAAAACCATTACAATCATCAGCCAAACTCCAATTAACGCCAAGGCATTCTTGGACGAGTCATTGATTTTTATATTTACAACACATGACACCGTAAACCAAAACAAAACATATGCAGCCACAATTAGCAGCAAACCAAATAAATTAAATAGGTTGCTAAATGCATCTATAGAAAAAACGGCTATTACCACAAGTAAAGAAAAAATGACAATTGTAGTAAACATCATATATCTGATTGCCATTTTTTGTAGCAACCAAGTTATGATGGAAATAGGCTGGGCGCTCAAAAGCTGCAAGGTTCCCAATTCTTTTTCTTTTGATAGCATATTGTAGGTAAAAGCGATAATCAACAATGGAAGAATATAAATGATGACATATGCCAAGTCAAAGTTTCCGAATAACAATTGCACAGGGTTTATCATTTCCGAATAGTCCAAGGCAAAATTATTCCCATATACGCTAGGGCTTTTAAAATGTGTATACATGTCACTTTGTCCAGTTGCCAAAAATGACAAGGCTTCTGGTTGCATTATTGCTAAACGCGGATGACGAAACCCAATAGTCATGGGTTCCGATGGCAATTGCCAATAAGGTATGTCCACTTTTTCATTTTTTTCGATTTTTGTTAATGTAGCCAGCATCGTACTGTCCTTTTTATTCAATTCCGTTTGCACTTTGAAAATGTCATCGAGTCTTTTTTCTACATTTTTCTTACCGTTATAAGTGGCAAATGCAAATAAGGAAACAATGCTGATCGACAGAATTAGCAACCAACTACTTCTTAGCAATAATTTGAATTCGTATAGTAAATTGTTATTGAACATAACTTATATTTTTTTTGAAGAGACAATAAAACCTATTAATGGAAGCACCAACCACAACCCTAAAAACAAAAAGTTTTGCATGTTTTCTCCTAATACCTTTGAGAGTGTTGGTGGTGAAAAACTGAATTTTGGAAGCTTCTTAAACTTATCTGCACTCATTTTGTAACCTCGTTCTCCAAATTTTGAGTTGTCCTTTATATCGTAGTTTAAGAACTTTTGTTTTTCAACACGATACTTTTCTGCCGCATTGGTAAATTTCCAATGTAAGTTATCGCTGGTATTGGCAATATCCATAGATAAAAACCGAACAGGAATAAAAGGGGAGATAAATGACAATCTTTTATAGGTGTTGTTTTGTTTCAATGCAATTCCCTTTAAAGCATCGTAATGCTTTTCGTAGATCTTTGCTTCGTGTTCCTCTCCTTTTTGCATTCGGTAACCGGCGTAGTTAAATGGCAATTGACCAATGCTATCCACCCCATACGCTTTCAAGGTTTCCTCCTCTAGTTTTTTAGCGGCTTCGTTCCATGGATTATGACCATCCAGACCATTTTTTCTGTCTTCGGCTATTTGTGCTTTAAATTCTGATTTTGATGGGTATGGATTGTCATTGTTTGCAATATTCGTTGCTATTTTGGGTGTGATAAAACTGAAAAAAATCCAAACGATCAAATTACTAACCAACGAAATACCCGAAGACCTACTCCACATGGAAACCAATATAACAATGGATGTAATGATTAGATAATACAACAAATACGATACGAAAAGAGCCAACAAGCTGTTCAAGCTGAAAAAGACAAGTCCTTCCAAACCTGATAGAACGACACCAATAATCAAAAAGACAATTGTCGTAAGAATCAAAATAGGAATAAATGTAGCAAACCATTTCCCAAATGCCAGCTTGACAGGTGATACTCCTTGGCTTTTCAATAGTATGAATGTTTGATGTTCTACTTCCTTGGTATAAGAGTTATATCCTATTAAAATGATAATCAATGGGAAAAGATATATCAATACAAAATTGATGGAAAGTGTACCAAAACGTGCTAGGCTGGTTTGATCACTCGCTTCGCTAAACGAAGCTTCATGTCTGTTGTGAGCCTCTAAGAATATGGAGTTCCCCGTGTATTTCGTAACACCATAGTCGAATAAGGACAAAGCAAATCTCGGCTTGAATGCGTAGGTTCCATAATGTGCTGCCGAGTGGGGGTTTTTCTCGTTTTGCGTTTCCCAAATGTTTCGTTCCTTATCGATTGACTCGATATATTGTCGATTGCTTTTTTGATATTGATTGATCCCTGTAATGGTAGCAATCACCAATAAAATCAGCGTAGTGCTCATCGCTATTTTAAAGCGACCATCTCTTGCCAATTCTTTTAATTCTTTAAAAATTATGGATTTCATTTTAAACTAACATTTTTAAAGTTCATGATATCTAGATAAATCGTTTCTAGTTCCTTTAAAGAAAGATTTGATGAGTTGGAATGGTTCTCTAGGCTTCCAGAGCGCATAATCCCTATGTGAGTACTTATTTCCTTGGCTCTAAACAAATCATGCGTTGCCATTAAAATTGCAACACCATCATTTTTCATTTTAGCAAGCAATTCCATGAATTCGTTACTCGATTTCGGGTCTAATCCTGAGGTTGGTTCATCTAACAACAATACTTTTGATTTTTTTGCTATGGCCAATGCAATTCCAACTTTTTGACGCATTCCCTTCGAGAAGGTCTTTACACGATTTTCGTGGGCATCTTCTTGCAATCCTGCTTCGTTCAAGAACGATTTCAGTTCATCGACATTAAATTTCTCACCAGACAGCTTAGTGAAATAATCTAGATTCTCCATTGCGCTAAGTATTGGATAAAGCATTAGATTCTCAGGAATATAGGTTAGGTTCTTTTTCGTTTCAATAGGATTTTTCACAACATTGACCCCATTTATTTCGGCAATGCCTGATGTTGGATTAATAAAATTCAACAGTATATTGATAGTTGTTGATTTTCCTGCTCCATTTGCTCCTAGAAGGCACAGGATTTCCCCTGCTTTCACATCAAAAGAAAGATTGTTTACAGCTGTAAAGTCACCATATTTTTTGGTGATGTTTTTTGTAGTTATCATAATATTGAAGTTGATATTTTACTAATAAAGTTGTCAATGGCAAATAAGCCATAGAAATAAACACACATCAAAAGTGAAATTCTTGATGTTCGTATTTTAAATAATTTATAATTGGTATTTATACAGTTGGTGGAGGCCTACCAAAAAAGCAACTATCAATATACTTTTGTGTAAAATCATAGGAATACCCACTAAATGAAGGTTTGTCATGATCATGATCAACAAATGCTTCTAGTCCAGCAGGCTCCTCAATTATTGATGGAACTTTGTTTGACGTTATTACATACTCACAAATATCACAATCATTCTTATGATCACTTTCTTCAAAGTGCTTTAGGGAATGCAATCCAACGAGTTTTATGCTGATAAAGAATATCAGAAAAAATAAAGCAATATGTTTACTATAGTTTTTCAAAAAGAAAATTTGATTAAAAATATCAATATAAGATACCTTTAACAAAGGTTTTAACTAAAAAATATCATTTCTGAGGATACAAAACTGTTTTTCATTGAAATTTAAGCTGAGACCCTCAAGGATAAAAATATCATCTTGTGATTAGAGTGACAACACTTGACATTTCAATTCAATGTCTTTCCTTCTTTCAAATATTCCTTTTTGATACCTTCTACAATAAAGGATTCCTTGATGACATTCTCTTTGCTTGCCAATGTTTTCAAACAGGCATATTGCACTATGTTCACGATATTGGATCCTGTTATCGCATATTTTTTTGAAAGCGTTTCCAAAGACACCCCTTCTTCCAAGGGAATGTTTTTCGGCAAGTTGTTTTCCCACAGCCTCAACCGTTCCGTATGTGTTGGTATTTCAAACTCTATGATGGACTGAAAACGTCTTGTAAATGCTGTATCTATGTTGTTTTTGAAGTTTGATGCCAGTATGACCAAACCTGGATGCGCTTCAATTCTCTGCAACAGGTAGGACACTTCCTGATTTGCATATTTGTCATGTGCGTCCCTTACATTGGTTCTTTTTCCGAATATCGAATCGGCTTCGTCGAAAAACAGAATCCAATCTTTGTTGATGGCCTTGTCAAATAGACTAGAAAGGTTTTTTTCGGTTTCTCCAATGTATTTGGAAACCACCATGGACAAATCTATCCTATAGACATCCTTGTTCGTGTATTTGCCCAACAAACCAGCCGTCAAAGTCTTTCCTGTCCCTGGAGGCCCATAGAACATTACCCGATATCCTGGTTTTATTATGTTTCGCATATCCCACTCATCCATCAAGGTAGCATTGTATTGCAACCATACTTCTATCTCCTTTATTTCTTGAATGGTTTTCTCCTTCAATATCAAATCGCTCCATTTCATCCCCGTCTCTATGAGGCTAGCTGGGAAATCTTGACTCAATCTCGGCTTTAGGATCGTCCCGGATGTTATCTTGGCCAAATGTTCTTCGTCCATGAACAATCGTCCACTCATCTTGGGTTCTCCCTTTGGAACTACTTCCACTTCCAAAATCTTGTTTTTAAACAAGAAGGAATCATTTCGGATGTATTCCATGCCATTCAATCTCCCTTCAATGTCGTTCCCATGCAATATGTACAATGCAGTCTCCACCGTTGGTAAGATTCCGCGATGATTTTTCCCCTTTATCCCTCCAAACTCGGGAAACTCTCCTCCATTTGGCAAAAACGAGGTAATTATGGAGCTTATGAATCCCGGATTCAATTGTGGCACCAATGTCAGCAATAGGAATACAACATCTTCATTCTCCAAGTCGTTTTCCAAAATGAATGTAGCCAGATGAGACTGGTTGTGCTCCATCTCCAATTTTGGAATTGCTATTTCCTCTCCCGTCAACTCCAATGACAACCTGTATTTGATGGTTGCTTCCAAATAATCGAATAGGGATTGAAACGATGTTGCTGCGCTGCTATTTATGATTCCGGTATTGTCCATTCTATGTTTCTTTCTTGACTACGTTATTACACCATTGATCACATCATCCAAGTCATGATGGTCTTCTGTAAACTCATTCAACCATTCTACAGTATCATCATGATCCAAAAAACTATTGAGTGCCTCTTCGATTGCGTTTCTATTTTGTATCGGTAATTTATCAATGACTTCCGTTAAGTTTTCCAAAAGATTCAGTGGTGTACTTTTTTTCTCGCATAGCTTGAATGCGATCTTCCCTGTCACATCCAGGAACTCCAAATAATTCACCTTGGTCGTTATCGGTGTGTTTATTCCAAGTCTATCGAAAACCTCCTTTACCATTCCCGAGGTTTGCCTTCCCCAAATGCCATCAATCAAAATCTCCTTTCCATAGATGTGTTTCAGTGCCATTTGCACGTATAGGGTTTCAGATTTGGAATTTTGATTGTAATCCACGGACACACTTGCATCCATATGCCAATGGTCTTGATGGTTTGGATAAAAATGGTTCAAGACAATACCGAAGTGCTTTCGCAAGAACGACTCTATCCCTAGATACAATTCTTTTTGGTGTACGAAGTTGAGCGTCACCAGTGTCTCGTCCTTCCAAAATATGGCATCCAAATCGAATGCCTTGCCGTGACCGTGTTGACCTGGTTTGTTCACAAATATGCCTGCCGTCGTAATTACTTCCGGCACTCCAAGTGGGCAATTCTCAAAAACTTCCTTCAGTGCCTTCTTCAAGATTGTCAAAAAGGATTCATCTACCAAAAAATCCCTTTGTTTCCCTCTTGTGCCATATGGATGGTTGGTCAATCTGGCGTAGTGCAGAGGGATGTTGTTTATTTGGTTTATTGTTTTCATAGCTTGCTTTTTAAAAAATCTATTATTTCTTGAGCATCAATTTCTTGAGCAAACTCATAAGGTGTAATATAATCCGCATTCACAATTTTATTTATATCTGCCCCTCTCTCCACCAGATAAACTACCATTTTCAAGTTTCCACTCTCTATGGCTTCATATATGGGAGCATTACTCTCATCTCCTGGATGATTAATTTCTCCTCCTTTTTCAAGAAAAAAACTTACCATCTCGAAATTATTATTTATAACGGCATAGCAAAGTGGTGATTTCAATTCATTATCCATTTCATCTATCTGAGCTTCAGAATCAACCAATAAATTAACCAGATCCATATTATTTTTCTCAGCTGCAATGATCAAAGCCGTCTTACCATAATACCCCATAGAATTAATATTTGAATTCGCTGTTGATAGTATTTTTTTTACTTCATCGAAATTCTCTTCGTTGACAGCTTTCATTAATGGTGTATCGTTTTTAAATTTATTAACTTCCATATTTTCTATTACTTTACAATTAATTTACCATCTTTAAAAGCATCAGTAAACAATTTCACGGTTTTCGGATAATCACTTTTTAAAAGTTCGAGATCTTTTGCTGCAACTGTGTGTTCATCACTCCCTGGTGTTAGTGTTGCTATTTTTCTCTCTCTAAATGCCACCGAAGCCTTATATGTAGATGCAACCTTACCTAAAAAATCAGGAAAATCTATAAAAGGTACTGTTTTTCTCTTGACGATTTTTGCATTTGCTATTAATTTTGCTGTTAACTTTGAAATTGTAAAGTCAGGGCTATCTGTATGCTCTAATGCCTGAAAAGTTCTCCACCCATCATCTCTGAGACTAAATATTTTCTCACTTGAATCTCCAAACTGAGGAATTTTTATCTTTCCTGAATTAAATTTTTTGGCTTGGGCTGGTTTCTTCTCATAAGTATTACCTCCTTCTTTCTTCTCCATAAAACCATATTTTGCATCTACTTGGGAAGGGTAATTACTATAATCGATTCTATCATTTTCTCCTGCATCCTTCTGATGATATTTGATAGTGACTTTATACCAGATCACCTTATTTTCCTTATAAACATGTTTCACCGCTGCCGTTTCCATATCATCTTTAAACTTGTTGTTAACCGTACTCTTAGCAGGAGAAAGGTTGGAATCAAATGCTTTCCCTCCCAGCCTATCATGAAGAAGATGCATTTTAACAAAGTTATCTCTTTTACGGATTGATGCCGGCTCAACTTCTTTCGTTTTTTTATTTTTAGCATTCTGGTCAATAAAACCTTGAAGAGGTTTCCAACCTGGCAAAGTCCCTCCATTGTTTTTCTCTGCTGGTTCTCCTTCTGGAGTCTTATTCGGATCTTTTGAAATATATAATGCTTCGAAAGATTTACCTTTTACTCCGTTTACAAATGCAGGTAAAACGGCATTAGGTATTTCATCACTCTCTATTAATGGCATTAAATGAGTAAGAGCTTTCGTTGCTTTTTTCATTTTACTTGCAAGTTCATCGTACTTTTTTTGTTTTTTCTTATTGTCCTTAATACTTTCAATAGAGTTTTCAATTGCTTCAATTTCCTTGTTTAATTTAACAATATTATTATAATGTGTTTTCTGTTTCTTTGTCTTTTCTTTACTTCCTATTCCTTGAATTAGTTTACTTATTGATATCGGGTTACTAGCTACGGTCAACTCTGCTTTCTTTCCTTTTCCTTTATAAAAAAGCTTGTGAGATTTACCTTTTTCATCTTTAAAGTTTTCTTTTCTTTTCCACCAACTCAACACCTTGGCCACCGCTCCCTTAACCTTGGCTTTTCCTTTTTTAACCAAACTCTTGAACTTCTTCTTGGCTTTCTTGATCAATTTGGTGACTGCACGATCTATACGCTTACGGACCTTTTTGATGATTTTCTGTACTTTTTTAACCAAGCCTCCAAGGCCGATCAATTTGGCAAACAATCCGATAACAAGAGGTAACAACATCGCCAAGCCTTTTTCTATGGCTTTGGAAACTCCTCCAACATTTCCACTTGCCAATGCTCTAATAGCTTCTATTAAAGATGGAATTAACATGATTGCTGATTCAACGAAGAACACGATAAGGTCTTTTATTGCCATTATGGCTTTGATGAATCCTGCTCCCGGAATCAATAAGCTCAACAACCATTTTATACCAGCTTCGATGACTTGCGTGATGAGCATTTGCTTTATGGAGTCTATGATGGTTTCCTTAAGGTCAGTAAACTGTTCCTTCATATGTTCCCACATCCCAGCAACTCCTTTTTCTCTTATAATTTGGAACATTTCAAACCCTTTTTCCATAGCAGATACCATAGGTTCCCCCATAAGCAACACTGCTTTTTTACGCATGAAATCCCATGACAATCCCAGTATTTGCATCACCAGACTGAAAATACCTTTCAAGCTGAATAGATTGTCTGGAATGGTGATCCCTACAGGTCCCATGGCTCCTGTCAGCCAAGTAACAAAACCTCCCAACATGTGCTTTTGGATATTCGCCATAAACATGTCGATACCTTTACCTACACCTTCAAACAACGTAGAAACAAAACCTATCGGATCTTCCATAATCACTCCAATGGCATTCTGTATTTCCGCAAGCAAGGTCGTAATGAGTTCCTTCAACTTCTTGATGGTCTCTATGATGCCATTGATGAAACCCAAAGCGGCGTCTATGAGCCCTCTGTTTGCCGCTTTCATTTCCTCGATACGCGCGTCCACGGCATTCAGCCCTTCCATATATTGTTCTGCCAAGCTATCTATCAACTCATCTTGTTTGCTGTTTACGGAGTCTTCCAACTCATCGAACTTGTCATTTATTTCCTCGGCAGCTTCTTTTCCTATCTTCTGAAGGTTTTCAGGCAACGACTTCACATAGTCTTGTACTTCCTGCTTTCCAGTCGCGACTCTTGTTTTCGCTTCTGTCAACTTGGTAGCCACCAAATTTGCAACTATGGTTATGACCTTGTCCATTTCATCGATATAGACTTGTCTTCCCGTAACGAAGAAATCATTTACCTCATCCGGCATTCCTGCAAATTTGTCCTTTAACCATCGTCCTGCTCCAAGTACTCCACTATAACGCCTGCTTTTGTAGGCGCTCATCTTGGCATCCACATGTTGTTCGAACTTTCGTTTGGCCAAAAAGGTTCCTGCAGTAAACAAGGTTTTCACCCTGGTATCCAAATCACTCAATATCTTCTCGACATCGGTCTTGGACTTCTCATATATCTTATTTATTTCCGTTGCAATACGTGTACGCTCCGATGTATCTGTAGTACCGGTTTTCGTTTGCAATCCTGTTACTTGCTTCAACAACTTGGCGCGATCTTGATGCATCCCCGCCAAACCGGTTTGTTCTTTTCCTTTCGCTCCAGCTTTAGTGCTTTGAAGTACCCCTTGTTCTTTCTTACGAAGTTCTCCTGGTGCACTTTCCGTATTTTCCTTGGCTTTGCCTTTGGCATCTAGACCTTCCTTAAAACTTGGTTCGTTGGATTTGGCCAATTGCTCATCTGTCACTTCATTTTCGGCCATTTGTTGATCGACCTCGGACATGTTGTCTTGAAGTGGCTTGTTTACTTCTGCATTACCTCTTTTTGGAGGCATCGCCTTGGTTGGATTGGTCGTTGGTGGTTTTTTTCCAATTGGTGCCTCTGGCAATGGTTTTACTTCCCGTTCCGGAATTGCTGCCACATTTGGCTCTTGCTTTGCCGTTTGCTCCACTGGTCCGGCGGCGGCGGCCTTTTCACCTTCGACATCTCCAGATGCTGCACTATTCACCTCATCTATGTTGTTGTTGTCTTCGAAATTGGCTGCCTCATCTTGATTTTTTGGTAGTTGCATCCCTTCGATGCGCTCCATCAATTTCGCCTTGAAGTCCTCTGCACTGAAAGCCCCTGGTTCTGCAGCATCCATTGCTTCCACCTGCCCAGATTGCGCCATACTTTCTCGTTCGTTATCTGGTGAAACGGCTGCACTTTGCGCAGCTCCTGCCGATACTTTGGAATCTTCATGATCCTGTTGCCCTTTGGCTGTCTTGTCTACACGTCCCTCCAGTTTTTTGAAATTTGGGTCGTCTTTTGGGTTTCTAGGAGTGGTCGTCACCGGTGCCGCACCTTTTTTATCTTTTCCTTTTTCTTTCCCCTTTGCTTCTTCTCCTTTTTTGGATTCTTCTTTTTTGACTTCCCCTCCTTCTTTGGCTTTGCCTTCAACAGCCTTGGGGTCTGTTTTTTCCGTTGCCTGTTCTGGGCCTTCTTTAACCGTTTCAACCTTTCCTTTTGTATCTACTACCGATTTGGCACTTTTCATCCCTTCTTTTCCTACTTCCAATGGTTTTGATGCTCCTTGTTGAATGGTGTGTGTCAATTCATGGGCTATGAGGGTTTGTCCATCTTTGGATTGCGGATTGAATTTCCCTTCGTTGAAGAATATGTCATTTTTATTCGTGAATGCCTTTGCTCCCATGTCCTTGTTCATTGCAGCGGATTCCGACCCCGTATGTATCTTCACTCCACTGAAATCTGCACCAAACCCACTTTCCATATTCGTCTTCAAATCTGCTGGCATCGAGCTTCCTTTTCCTTTTGCACTTTGAATACGGCTACTCAGGTTGGTTTTTGTTTTTTTCGGAATGTTCAGCTTCGCTTGTATTTCTTCATCTTCCTTGGCCTGAATGCTCTCTTCTTCCTCTTCTTTGGATTGCACATTCTCCTCTTCCATTTTCTGGATCTCTTCCTCGGCAGGTGCCAATTGAACCGTTGGTGTAATGGTTTCTGCTATAGATTTTTCCTGTACTTCGGTGTCTTCTTGTTTTTGAATTGTTGGCGTGGCGGCTGGAGAGAAAAACGAGGACTTGTTCTCAGGTCCATTGCTTTGATTGCCTTCCACGACTTTTTCTGCAACATTGTCGGCTTCTACCTCATATTTGTCTCCAGGCTTTCCAACTTTGAGCTTTGCTTGAATGAAAGCACCTTCCCCTTGCTCTTTTTGAAAAAGATTGGAATTGCTTGATTTAGCATTTGTCTTGTTATGTGTCGCCGGTGAAAACATATATTTGGTTTAATTAGTCACACTAAAACTTCCTTTTAGATTTGGGCTGGTTCCTGGACTTATCACCTTTATTATGACTTTGAAAAATATACAATCCTTCGTCTTTACCTTGAACGATTGTGTTTCCGTCCTACCAACATCATATCTTCTATTTATCTTGTGTATCGTCCCGCCTTGTATGGCAGTTAAGAATATGTGATAATGTTTGGCATTATGTGGTTTAACCCAATCGCCAAACGAACTGATCTTGAAATCCCCCTTCGAGCAAAAGGTCATTCTTGTCATTACGCTACTATTGATGTTGAATGTAATTCCCGTTTGCGGCAATTGAAAGCCTTCTCCACAACAATTCCCATCCAAATTCTTACCTGAGTAAATGTCATCGAGCCTTCCCATGGTCTCCGGTCCTACTATGCCGTCTATCGCCAAACCGAATGTACTTTGAAAGTCGATGACCGCACTTTTTGTTTCCGACCCGAAATCGCCATCTGCTCCATAGTTTGGCAAATCGAAACTAATTCCCATCAACCCCCTTTGTAACTTTCTCACGTGTTCTCCTCTAGATCCTCTTGCTATGAGCCTCTTGTTGTCGTGTGCTTGCTCCAACCTATAGCTTTCTCTAAACCTGTCTGCTTCCAAGTCTCCCGAATAATCTTCTGCCAACGATTTCTGAATCATTCCCGTTTGTTGAATCGTATGTGCCAATTCATGAGCCAACAAATGTTTTCCTTCTTTGCTTTTAGGGTTGTATTTTCCTTTGTTAAAATAAATATCATTACCATGTGTAAATGCCTGTGCTCCTAGCGTTTTACTCATTTGCACCGCATTTTCATCTGTATGGATGTTCACTTTGCCAAAATCCACTCCAAAGCCTTTCTCCATTTCAGCAGCAGTGTCCTTGTTCATCTTATTTCCTTTCCCCGAATTGTTTTTCAATTTGTTTTCAATGGACATTTGCGATCTGGGTTCTCCATTGGTCTTAGTTTGAGCCGTCTCTTCCTCTTCCATTCTTTGAACCTTCTTGTCTTCTTCGCAATCGGCACATTTTGCTTGTACATCTTCTTCTGCGCTTTCCATCTTCTGTACTGACTCCTCCTCTTCCATTGGCTGCAACATTTCCTGTTTGGCCTGTGTGCTTTCCTCTTCTGTTGCTTCCATCCTTTGAACCAAAGGCGTTATCGATGCTCCCAACGGCTTTTGTTGCACTTCTTCTTCTCCTTCTTTTCTTTGTACTTTGGTTTCACCATTGTTCTTGTTGGTAACCTTATCTGCCATGGCATCTGCCTCTACTTCATATTTGTCTCCAGGTTTCCCCACATTCAACTTTTTTTGAATGGCAGGTTTGAAAAACGTTTCGTTTCCTTGTAACTGCTTTGGCTGCAACTTCCTATATCTCTTTCTCATGATTCTCGAATCGTTTTTTACCAATCTGTAAATATCAGTTTGTTTATCCAAGGTAGTTTGCATAGGCCCAGTGTCCAAGGCAATCTGTCCAAAAGGATGTCGTGTACTTTTCGCTCTATGATGATCTTGGGATTCTCCGTCTTGAAACTCAATTTTCCTGAGCGCTGCAAAAATTCATTTCTCAACAAATCCGTAGATGCATTGTTCAAGGCTCCCCAATGAAGGACAATTGCCTCTAAAAGATCATCTGCCTTTTGTTTCATAATTTCTGGGATAACAACTTCCCTTCTGATGGATTGTTCTATGGCAATCCCGCATAGAAATTTCTCGAACACCATGTTGCTTTCGAATTGCTGTTCTTTTTTGGTAGCCAGATAATGTAATAGATGAATGGCCAATTCCGGGTTTAGAACATCATTGTTTTCATCCAGCAAACCACAATTCGCAAAGAAGTCCTTTAAATAGGGATGTAAAATAATCAGGCCAGCATTCTCTATGTGATATTCTCCTTTTTCGTCTATTTCTTTATGTTTTTCCCGAGTTCCATCTTGCAATACCTCTTGGATTAAATTGTCCTCTTCTTCTAATTGTCGATTGACCTTTTCGCTGTTTTCTTTCTTAATTATTTCTGCGTCCTCTTCTTGCTTCTCTGCATTTGAAATTTTCTTCTTACCTTTTTCAAAAAGACTATTATTATCTTCATCGTATTTTTGCGATTCTTTTGATGCTTGTCCTTTTTGCGATTCCAAATCTTTGGTTTCAATGTTCGAAACCTTTCCCTTTTCCTGCTCTTCTTCGTTTAAGTTTCCTTGCAGACCATCTTGTTCTTCTTTGGGTAAACGTCCTTTTCCGATCGTTTTCAACAGATCATTCAATCTTTCAGTGGCTCCGCCATGGACTTGCTTCAATATTAACTTGATCATTTCCACAAAAGAGTCTTCATCATCTCCTCCTGCTTGACCTTGTTTTCTCTTTGAAAATATGGTGATCAACCCGGATTCGAGCTGTCTTGCATCTCCCTCTAGAAAATACCGTATGAGACATTGCCATATCTGCCTTCTTTCGAATGACAACAAATGCTTCATCTTTTCAACCACCTCATTGTTAATGGCTTCTTCTTTAAACACATTGCAAAACAGGCTTTTCATTTCGGCATTCGAAAATTGATTTATCAACCTGTCTTGAATACGGGTTATTTGCATTGATTTCTCAAATCTATTTTTAAAGCTTTTCGTTTTGGACATCTCAATGAGGTCGTTCTCGTTAAAGAACAGATGATCTTCGGTTTTCTTCCACCAAGGCGCAATGCCTTTTTCCAAGAAGTAAAAGAAGGTATCTTGTTTACTTTGGCTCGTACTTAAAAATTGAACATCCCCATTTTTGTTTTCTGGTGAGGTTATCATGTTTTGCAACTCTTGTTTGGCCTGCTTCTTTATCTCTTCCTTTATGTTCTCATAATTATTTTCTTCACTACCTGCCACATTCAACGTGAGTTTTGGTATTTGAATGATTTGAGAGGGCAATTCTTTTTCCAACTCCTTGAAATACTGTTCCAAATACGGAAAGATTTCTTCCTTTAAAAACACATCCAGGTTGTCCTTGAGTCCATACGCTACTTTCTCGCTAGTGGTATTGACATCGATGACAACCTTGTTTATGATATGTTCTTGTGAGTTTCTCATTGAATCAATGGTAATAATTCATCCACGATGAACGCCTTTATATATTCTATGATCTGCAATTCCTCGCTATATGTCGTTAAATAATCTTTCAACTCATTGTTTGGGTCAAAGCCAAGGCCTTGATTTTTCAGAGTTTCAAAGCCATCTTTTATACGGTTGAGATTGTTCGTTATCATATCCTTGTCCGCTGTCAACACATCATGCGATTGGCAATGAAGGACATTGAAGAACAGTTTTATTTGAGCTCTATAAAATTGTGATACAATTCCATATACGAACGAATCTTGACTATTTTCAACCATTGGGGGAACTGTCTTCGCAAACAGGTTCCCAAAGGTATTCAACTGACTATTGTTCGTTCCTTTCAAAAAGGCTTCTGGTGCATTGTTGACTGCTTGATACAACTCTATCGTTGGTATCAAGACACCATCTCTGATACTAGTCGACACATCTAGATTTGGCGAAAGCGTTGAACTGTCTTCCAAAATACTTGATGTTGTATCCGGAATGCAATTAACCGGTACATCTGGTCTTACCCTTACGTTGGTCTCCTCCACGGTGTTCTGACCACACTCTCCCGTTACGACCAACGAAATGTCTATGATTGGGGTTTCGAAAGAATTGACGTCCAAAACAACTGCCGTGCGCGTGGTACGTGTTATCACTTGCCCTCCGACGTTCCATACATATGTATCTGCCAAGTCCGAAATATTGGTCAATGTCAATTTTTCATTGCTTACATCTCTTGTGAAACCAGCTGTTGGAGCTTCATTCAACGTAATGGTCAACAATGTCTTTCCTGCTATTCCCAATGTTGTCGTCCCTCCGGCTGCAAGATTTGTTGCCTTTGGTCTGAATATTGTATTTCCAGCTGTATTTAGAGATACTCCCAAACCTTCTACTTCAGTGCCAAATATGTTTGGTGATATCGTGATTAAATACGGTGAATTGTCGATTAGGCAATACTCCAATTTGTCATTGGGCAATTCTAGTTTGAAATCCGGATATGCTATTGTAATTGTGGTCGTCGTGGTCGAAACACAACCATTTTCATTCGTGACGCTCAATGTCACTTCGAAAGTATTGTCTCCTTGTTGAATCAAGAGATTGTGTTCCAGTGAGTTATTTTGACTTACTTCCACACCATTGATTGCCCACTGATAAGAAAGGTTACTCTCATCTGTACCTGTTGGAACGTTGGCTCCAAAGAAATAACTATAATGCAAATTGTCTCCTTCCCAAATGAATCCACCTGGATCTTCGACTATGTCTATCTCCGTCAGTGCGTGTATGGTGATTTTGGCATCTGTTGGCAAGCCAGCGATGGTAAAATGTATTTCCGTATTGAAACCAACATCTGTAAAGGTTATGGGGTCGATAACGAGCTCTCCATCCTCGACTTGAATCCCAGGAATATTGGCATTTACGATTTCTATTGTTCCGTCCACAGGTTCTATGGTCGTAAAAGGAATCTTTACGGCTGCTTCACTACTTAAATCCAAGCAATAGGTTTCTTGAATTTCCAACGCCACACTTATGGGATCTTCAAAAGCTATCGGCTCCATTGGTATGACATCTTCACAAAAACCATTACTTATGGTAAGTTTTGGCATTATCGTATTTGCATCATTAACTGGCAATTCATATTCCATCAAGATTTCCCCATCCGAATTCGGTACTTCGTTTGAAGGCTCTCCAATTCCAAAATCCCAAGTATAACCCAGATTTGGCACGACACTACTTACTGTATATGTAACTGTGGCCAGCGTATTTGTTTCGTTGTAACTTACTTGGGTGTTTACACTTATGTTCAAGTCTGGATAAACAGTTATCTTGGCTTCAGTCTCTTCTTCATCTACAGTAAATCGTATTTCTGTACCATATAGACTTGGATCCGTCAATGATGCATCAAAGACTTCCTTTCCTTCTTCATTCATCGTCAATCCACTCTCGACATCGTCTGGCACCAAAGCTTTTATCTCACCATCCGACGGTGACTTCTTAAATGGTATGGGTATGATTTCCTCGTCATCCTTCAAACAAATGAAAGCCACAGGTAGGCTCAAAGAAATAGGGTCTTTTGGCACTATGAAGTTTATTGGTGTACAATCCGAACAACACATATATGGCAAGGCAAAATCTGCTATCACCGTATTTTTCGCAGTCGTATTGGTTAACAACACCGTGTTTTCCTCAAAATATATCTTAGTATTCACTCCCACTATCGCAGGATTGTAAAACTGTATGAAATTTTCATCTTTTTGTATTGCTCTATCCTTAATGCGTATTATCAGTTTTTGCCTGTCTGCCTTTGCAAAAACCGAAGGATCTCCTGCTCTTTTCCATATTCTGTTTAGGAAAACAGCAAAATTGGAGACAGTTTCGTCTATTGTTTCTCCTATGAAAACAATTTCGTCCAAAGGATTTTGGGTGTCCTCTATCACTTTATGCAAAAAGGCAAATTTTGTGCTTACCCTATCATTCCATAGTTTCAAGACACCTTCATCACCATCCAATCCATCATCATCTATGTTTGGCTGTTCCAAAAAGTCCAACTCCATAGTCACGGTTTCATAAGTAGGTTTGTCTGATGCGTTTTCAGTCAGATATACCATTACGAACGTTCCTCCTGGTTGAACTCCTGCCTTGTGTTCCAAACCAGGATGTTTCTTTACGAATTCGGATAATTGTATCTGTAGTAAAATTTCTTGTTTTCTCTTTTCAATTTCCTTCAATAGTATTTCCAGCTTCTTTCCAGAACAGCATACCGTAGATAATTGATTTATCAATAGTCCCAATATCTGTTTGGAACCTTCCTTCACCGTTGTGGTCTGGTATTTCGCTTGCAATGCTTTTACCCGTTTGCACAATTGATCGATGGTAAGTTTGTAAGTAGATAGTGTCAAGCTATCTATTTCTGTTATCTGAGTTGGAATCCTGTTATCCAAGATGTAGGAATGCACCAGTGTCTCCGCAACATTCGTAAATATGAATTCCCCCAAAGGCGCTTCTTCTGCCCATGCTTCCGAAGTCAATATCTCTTCCGTGCTCACACTCAATGCCGCCATGATGTCGTTCGCAGATCCTTCTTCATTATCCTTTATCGCCGTTTGCAAAAGCAACCCTAACGTATTTTCTTCGACCGTCAATTCTTCTTGTACGATATTTACCTTGAATAGATCTTTTTGCTTATTCATTTTGTTCACTGGAGAGAAACTAGCAAGTTCAGCATCTACCACTGCTGTTCCCACACCAGGAGCTTCTGCCGTAGTTATTCCCATATCGGCAACCTCATCTCCAGCAGAGGTCAATACCGCTGTCAGGGATTCCAACTGCAAGCCATTGTTTACCGCTACCACATTTGTTCCTGCATCCACCGTACTGAAACCAGAAAAGAACCTACTCATTTCCGCCAACACGCAGTTTTGCTCTGTTCTCCATGCTGTAAGGAGTATGCTTAGGTCTTCGAATTGACATTTATAGTCATTTATGTCTATGGTTTTCGTCGTTGCATTTATGGAAAGCATCTTCACATCGAAATTCAACCCATTGGCTTCCTTCAACCTCAACACCCCATCCAATGCTTCCTTGTACATTTTTCCTTGATGCCCTTCTATTCTGTAGAAGTTGAAAGGGTCGATACTATAATCCAATGGTTTTTGGATTATAGGTACATTTGCCAAATTTTGAGTGTGATAACTCAAATTGTATTGGTGTTTGAAATTGCTGGATTTTTCAAAGTTCCAAGGTTTCAAAACGGGATCGTTCACGTTGTAATAAAAAGGAATGGCTTTGTTTCCCAATTCTCCATAGGCCTGAGAAGGTGTTATCTTGATGGTATTCCCCTTGTTGAAATTCACATAATTTCCCACCAGCGCGATTACTCTTTTTAAAAGACTTATTGTTTTTTTATAATTTTTGTCCTCATACCCTACAATTGGAGATTTGTAAAATTGATGTCTCAGGGTCAAATAAGGTTTCACCTCATCTATTCTCCCCAACATGAGGTGCTTTGGAAAGGCTCCAATGCTAGGGCAACACTCTACATTGATATGCAATAGCAAGGCTTTTATTTCATTGTAGGTATCTATTAGATCTTTCAGTATGTCGTAACGGTATTGATAATCCGTTGGAACGCCATTGGAACTGAAATCGAAAAGGTCATTTATTGCAGAAGCAACCTTGTCTTTATTGAACTTGGTAAAAATGGCATTCAAACCAATTCCCAAGTTGGTCAAGGTATCTGTGTTTTTTATGGCATTGTAATAGTTTTGCTTGAGTCTTGTGAACGTTTTCGTATTCTTGCAGGTGAGGACCACTCTTTTCGCACATACTTCCGGCAATGCCTCATACAACTCATACCAATTGTGTTTGTTGTAAATGGAGTCTCGCCCAGCAATGTACTCCGCATCTTCGATTGACACCAACAAAACCCTAAGCCTTGCCACTTGTTCTATGCCTTGATTGTCACAAGTCAATTGCGTACATAGATCTCCTTCTTTGGAATAATGTTCCAAATACAACAAAACCACTATGTCCTTTATGTTTGGAAACGCCGCTAGGTCCGTATGTGACTCATCATCGTTCTCGTATAGCTCCCAAAGGTCTATTTGCTTTTCGTCTGCATCCAGAAAATGTTTGTATTCCACATTGTCATCCACATATTTTTTATAGAATCTATAATTTTTGGCCAATAGGTCTATGGACTTCAAGGTATCGTCCTTTTTCCCTTCTTCCGTAGTCGACTGATTTTGCAAGGCCAACAAATCCCCATCTGTAGTAACACCTCTTCCTTGGGTTACTTCTATGCTATTTCCCTTCTCATTGTATGTCACCTTAAAACCACATACGACTCCAACGCCACTGAGTCCCGTTCTCGTCAAACGATCTTGATCATCGAAATAGTCCAAAAACTCATTCAACTGATTTTCCGTCAATACCTGATTCGTATTGAACTTGCTATATTGAGTGGTTATATCTTTTAATTTAGTTTTCATCGCTATTTATTTTAAGTGTTCCCAAATTGGTTTGTCCTAATATGATTCTTCCTTCCAGTTCATCACTCTCATCGGAGCAATCCAACAAACGTCCCACTGGATAGATTGTATTTAGTTTAGACATTGCATCTATTAGTTTCTTGTGTTCGTTTTTGTCATCATCGACATCTGTAGGTTGTTCCTGTTCCAAATTAGTCTTTGCGAACAGATAGCCCTTATAGGCTTCCTCGAAACACCACAAGTCATTTTCACCATCTTCGACGACATCCCTCCTATGGCCTACCCAGCAAATTCTAGGTAATATGTGAGCTGGTAATTCTTCTTTGATTATGGTTTCCATATAGTTTCTGAAATCCGGGTTTGAAAACCTATAAGTATATCCTGGCAGAACGATGCTTACCCGATAAGAGTAGGGATCTATGTTGCAATCGTCACAATCGTCTGCACATATTGGTAGAAAGGTCTCGTTTACCGATGTATTCTTGGTGACATCTGGTCGCAACAACATATGTTCCACCAAGAACATACCTTCTTCCGTGAATTCGTATTTCATGAATGTTATCAAATTCAAAAGACCTATTTTGAGAGATTCCAAATCATCGTAATATTTATATTGCTTGGCTATGATGAAGTCCACACTGGATTTTGGTTCTTCTGGATTGATAATGTGAAATGAATATTTCCCGGAGACTCCTTTGTGGATTTCCACATTGTCGATGATGGCTTGATCTCCTATTCCTTCTTCAAAACGCTTCTCTATGGCCTTTTCTGAAGTTTGAATGATTTGCAATACGGAAAAATAGAGTTCTGCCGATGCCTTTCCAGAAGAGTCGTAGTTTGTAGTGGACGACAAAATGATGTCTCCTTCTGCATTTCTTATTCGCCATCTATAGGCCTTATTTGTATTTGAATCTATGAAATCGTAAATCTCGATAAACGAATCTGTTAGATTTCTTCTTGAATAGTCCTTTACACCCAGCAATCTGGACACGCGTTTTTGAAATCCTGAGATGTTATCGGTATCCCATAAATTCTCTTCTTCTTGTCTATAATAATTGAAAGCACATCCTCTTTCTGAGCTTATGGCTACGTAATCCTTTAAAAAGGCTTCCTTGTTTGCCAAGGTGATCTCATCGGATGCCGTGCCATAAAGTGTTTTCATGAGAAAGGTGTATTCTCCGAATTTTTCAGCGAACCGAGCCAACAAATGATCCAATATCTCATTTCGACGTGTTATGTTGTCATCAAATTTTTCGAACAGCAATTCCGTAAGTGCCTTTTCGTCATTGGCTGGATAATCCTTTACCAAGTCATCAAAATCCTTGATTCCCTTCAATGCTTGAGCGAAATATGTCTTTGTCTCCGATCCTCCAATGGATAGTAAGTCCTTGACTTTACCCAAGTGCTGGAAATAACTGGCCAATATCTTATCGAAAAACAAAAGATAGGATTTCAATTGTTTGGCTTGCGATTTTCTTTTTCTCGTTGCCCTTGCATTCAATCCCTCCTGTCCAATTCCGTAAGTATCCGGGAAGTCGTTTTGAATCGTATCGTACTCGTTGGATTCCAAATACGTACCTTGTGGGAAGTCCAACCTTTTATCTGTCTTTGCCAGTTCCTGCATCTCCAAGTCATCTGCTTTCAACGCTTCCGTAAAACGTCTTACTTCCGTTTCATTTATGTTTAATGGCAAGACTCCTTTATGGTAACTAAATGCACTTTTGTCACATAGTATCGGTTTTTTGTCTGGCTCTATGCAAATAACCCAATCGTTATCCAATTCTTTCGAACTGTCACAATGCCCTATCGAAATGTCCTTGATGAGTTTTACGCCTTCAACGCTCATAATGATCTTCATTAGATCCGAAAGCCTCACTTCTCTTCTCAACTCTGCGTCCTTCAATTCTTCCGTATCTATGAAACCATTGTCCAGCAATGGCCCATCGAATATCTCATCTGGAGTATATTCTTTTTCCAACATTTCCTTGATGCTGTAAAAACGTAAGGATGGTGAAAAGTAATTGTTTATCTGGAAAAGCACATTAGCATGTACTTCTTCTTCATTGGCTTCAATATCCACTTCTATGTTAGCACATACGGATACAGCTTGAGTTTCTACTTTTTCTATGTTTATTAAATCTTCACATAGATTCCTATTGTCGTGATAGGTAGTCCTGATTAGTCTCTTCAGTGTTTTTATCTTGTTCTTCTTCTGCTTTGGAGTCAAGCGCTCCTCCAAATCATCAAATTCCACCAAAAGCGTATATAACCCCTTTAGGTTGTATTTGGTCTTAAATGCCTTGTCAATGGCATTGAACTCATTTTCATCGTAGGACAACTTGTTTTCCTTGCAATTTACATAGACCGTCTTATCATACTTTCGAAGCCAACAATTCTTAATTCCCTTGAGATCTATGAATAACTTCCTGTAATCCAATGCTGTTACCGCTTTGCTAGGAAAAACCTCTGAAGCCTTGTAAAACTGACTTTGGATGTTTTCACTAGCTACATTCGACGTCAACAAATCTTCTATTGGCATTTCAATCCGCATTCCAAGATCGGTTATGGCATAGCTAAGCATTTCCAAAATGGTGACTCCTGGATCATGCGAGTTGAGATCGGTCCAAAGGCTACCACCCAGTTGCTCTATGTATTCTATTCCTCTTTCTCTCAAAAAATAGAAATCCAGATCGTCTTTTGTGGCAACGTCCTTGGGTATCGTGATATGTTTGTTTAAACTTGACATGCTTTTGGTGCTTCTATTTTTTCACCCTTGCAGGTTGTTAGTACTGTACTTATATTGTGCTTTTTGGAGGATACCAAAATGGATTTTGGATTGGACGGCGTAATGCTGTTTTTGTCCTTTTTCTTTTCTTCATCCGTACTCGTCTCCTTTTCCATCTTCACCTTTTGCAAATAATCCACGTACTCCAGTTTTTCCAAATAATCTATGAGTTCGCTTCTATGCAACGTAATTCCGAAAGTGACCTCCTTGGTATCGTCATAGGCCCAAGGCGATAGGTATTTGATTATGTCCTCCTCCAATTTCTTTGTGTAGAAGCTTTCATCCAGACCTTCAAAGAATTTTGCCTCCAATGTTATGGTTACCTTCTCATAATTGGGATTAATCACCGTCGCATCGACGTGCATCGTATTTAATGCGTTGACATAATCCTCCACTTTGTTCATAATGCCTTTGCTAAGTCTTGGCTCGAAGGTGTCGAAAACATTTTTATTCACTGTATCCGGGACCACGACTATCGTAACATCTCCTGCTGCCATAAAGCTGTCCTGAGAAGTGTGATTCAAACACTTAACCTTGTATATTTCTGAAAACTTCTGCAAGATCATATGCTCATAATCCCATAATGTGACTGTTCTATTTTTGTGCTTTGATCGTTCACTAATCCGTCTATAAAACTCAAAATCAGATTCTTCCGAAACCCCATTGAAAGAATTGTGAGGTTGAATCACCGATTTTATTTGTGGTTTTCTCGTTATCAACTTTTTAATGGTTTCCGCTGGCAATCCTTTGTCTAGATGTGACAACTCATTGCCTCCATCTTCGAATTCGGCCAATACGGCCTGAGTTTGTATGTTGATTACCTTGCAAACGGCATCGTAACCCCTGTGCATCCTTGCCCTCAACCAAATAAAACCTTCTGGGAGCAACGTATTTGTTTTCGTGGCTTCTCTTGGAATGCTGATTTTCACAATTCCCGAAGTCAAAAAATTGTCAGTATTGTTTGCGACCACATGATCTTTCAAATCTTTCCATCTACCATCACACAGTACGGACCAATCTATCTTCTCATTTTCTTCGAAGGAAGGAGCCAAAGGATTTTCACTACCTTCCAAAACTTGAACCAACAATGCCACTGTTTGTTGTGCTTCGGCATTTTCTAGTCCTATGAACAATTCCCCTCCTTTGCAATACTTGGGTAACAAATGGGTATTGATGTTATTGGAATCATACTTGTCCTTTATCCCCTTTTGCTGCTTTGTTATCTTCAGATGATTGTGTTCTTCCTCATGTCCAAACGGGTGCTCATGAAACAACTTTATCCTATTCGCATCATAAGCAACTTTGCTATTCGATTCTTTTACAAGCTTGCCATCTGCCACTGGCAATGTTTCCGAATTGATGGTTATGCTCTCCTTGGCTACATAATCCAAACTTATGCTTTCCACCAGCGGTGTGTATGGTTCATTGGGTATCAACGGATCTTGAAGTCCAGTACTTGTCAATGCCAAAGCGTACAATCTTGGATACAGTTCATGCAAAAAAGTTTGTTGAAGCGATAGTCGCATCGGCCCGGTCTTGTCAATTTCGAATATTGAATTGTTTGTCCATTTGATGTTACTTTCAAAATCTTCCGTGACTTCACCGTCTTCTGCCACTATTTTGGTAAACAAGGTTTGCAAAATGGCTTCATCTTTCCAATCCTCCTTGTGTAGAACTCCTTTTTTAGCTGTGAAATAAGCATCGCCCGTTACTATGAGTTCACTATTGGTCACATTCTTCATCTGACTTTGGTACACACTTTTCTTGGTAGCCAACCTCTGTGTTTTTATGTATGCTCCATACCAATCTTTAAAGTCTTTTGGGGTATTCTTCCATTTCAAGTTTACGTCGATGCTTCTCCATTTTTTGGAGAATACCTCTGGATAATTGATATAGAAGTTTGAATGCCTTACTGGTTGCGTCGTAAAGGGGAAAAATGGTTTTGCCGTCTTTAAAAGACCATTGTCGTTTTCCACAGTCAATGATTTTGCCTCCCTGACATCCACCTTCACCGTTATCATTTTCACTACCCTACTAACGATGGCTCGGTAGAAGTCATACCCATCCTTGTTTCCGGCATCCACCAAAAAACGAGCAACAGGAAAGGTAGTGTCATACTTTTTCAAGAGCACCGCTTCATCGTAATCAACCAAGGCTTCTGCATCCCGATCCAACTGAAACACCAATTTCAATTGTTGATTGGAAGGAATAGTCGTCGATAGATTCGTTTTGGAATCTGTAACAACCTTAAGTTTCAATGGCCCTATCCAACCTTTTTCACCACTACCATATATGGAAAAGACATCATTTAACATATTCGGTGTGAAATCGCTTAGGTTATTTTTATCCGGATCTGCTTTTTCGTCGGCAAAATCAATGGTTATCTCTACCGTACGAAAGCCTTCTTTTAGATTGAGCATTGGTGACGACAAAGTAAAACCCAATTCGGCATCTTTCAACTCGGTATAACCTTTTGCTGCAGAAGTATACCCAAAAGGATACCAATATGGTGCTTCTTCTGGAAGTGGTTCCTCCATTCCATCCAAGGTATTTGCCTCTTCACTTGCCTTCAATTCGTATGTATTGACTCCTTTAAAACCTGGGTCACTATGCTTCAATCCGTTGTAGACCGTCTTCAAAGCTGCCACTTTTGCCTTGTTTACAATGAGTTCGTCTTTTGTCTTGTATACCATCGGGGTGCCATCTGCATCCTTTTTCGCATTCAATGTCGTTCCAATTACAATTTGCTCTTCACTGCTTTTCTTCGCCAATTCAAAAAGAACATGTACTTGATCTGGTGTTGGCGCCAGTTTGTCTACTTGCAAGATGTCCTTGTAATAAAAGTCGAGATGTCTTTTCGTCAATGCATTGAAACGTCGCTTTGAAAATTCAAGCAATTGCAAAAAGCAAACGAACAAAGTAAGATGTGGTGTTAGTTTAGCATCATCACCATATTGCGATAATAATTCCGTTATGTTGTCTTTAAGTTTTGAATACTCTTTTGTTTCACGTGATGGTACCGTAAGGCTTTCCAAATTAAAGCCATTGAAGAAACCTTGCCAATCTGCTGAAGGGTTCTCATCGTCATTTACATTGAAATAGTTGATGTTCTTGGCAAAGTCATATGCAAACAGAATCCAATCTTCGATGGTAAAATCATGCAATTGGAAGTTTTCAGGGTTCAAGGCATCTACAAATCGTTGTCCCTGACCAGTGCCACTTCTTTTCAATATTCCATCTATGTCGTTACAATTGCTCATATTGTGTGCTAGTTAATATCTGTTCCTTCTTCTCTATAAAACGGGAATACCACATTCATTCTGGAATTGGTAGCCCTTATCCTGTAATCTATCTCTATGATGAGTTTCCCTTCCAAAGGATCTGTTTCCGAGATATCCAACTTAATGATGTCTATTCTTGGTTCATGATAGAGTATTGCCGTCTTGATGAGCTCCAACACATAGGTTATCAATGTCCTATTCAATCCTTCGAATAGCAATTCATCCAAATTGCAACCATAATCGGGCAACATGACACGTTCTCCCAAACGTGTCGTGAGCAAGATGTGCAGACTGCTTTCAATGTCTTTTTCATCTGCAATCATTCTTACGCTTTCTTGTTCTATGTCGAACTCTGGAGGAAAACCCCATCCTATTCCTAAAAAAGATTTTTTATTATCCATGTCATCCTATTAAAACTGTTGGTAATCCTGCTACTATTGTTCCTCCATGTGCCGTTGAATCACCCATTCTGGCCGCTGGCATTCCGCCAATCAACACTGTTGAAGACCCTATTATTATGGAATCTGGTGGCCCAACACAAGTTGCCATGTCTCCGACTCTGGCTGCTGGCATCCCTCCAATCAACACCGTTGGTTCTCCTGTTGGTAAAATTGGTCCACCAACGTGAGGTACCAAAACCGTAACCATTGGACAAACATGCATATCTGTTACTCTTGCTGCTGGTGCTCCCATCTTTTCAATTTATTTGTACCAATGATCCTTTTAAAACTGCGATGGCACTGGTAGACACTTCTGCTCCTGCCGAACCTTCTGCCTTGAATTCGGCATTTGCCGTTATGTTTACATTCGTTCCTTCTATACTTACATCCCCAGACGCCTTCAATTCTATGTTCCCTGGACTTTCCATTACGATGCCATTGTCATCTATGGTAATCACATTGGAATTATCATCTTCTATCACTATGGTCCCGGCATCCTCATCCAATGAAATGATTTTACCTGCCGGTGTCGATATGTTTATTGACTTCTTGTCGTCATCGAACAGTACCCTCATATCACTTCTGGTTACAAAGCCTTTTTCATGATTGTCGTCACTAGCCGTTATTGGTGCTGGTTTGGCACTACTATGTAGCATACCTAAAACTATAGCATCGTTGGGGTCTTCATTTATGAATCCAATGATGACCTCATCTTCTATTTCCGGTCTGAAGAAAGCCCCTCTAGCATCTCCAGCATCCAACGATGCCATTCTGCACCAAATCCCCTGTTCTTGATTGTCTATTATTGGAATTTGAACGAGTATGCGATCTTCTCCATCGGGATCGTCTTGCAATTGTGAAACTATTCCTATCTGCAATCCTCCAATTGCCGGCAACAATCCAGATGCCGGTCGCGCATTTACATCGTAGGTTTCTGAAAACCATTCTGGATTTAACCCAAATTGCGCATCTACTGTCCAATTTCCTTCTGTGATACTATGACTAACGCCTGTTACGTATACATTTCCATTAAAGCGGTCTCCTACTCCTTCCAACTTTATCACAGTGTTTGGCTTTACACTTGGTATTCCTTGAAATTTCATTCTCCCCCTTACTTTTGCCAACTGTTGAAACAACCATTTCGCATCTGCCCATTCTTGCAATTCTGCATCTGTTACTGCACCCCCATGCTTCAATTGCATGTTATCCAATCCTATGATGCTGTTCAAATCATCATTCGGGATATTTCCATTTAGTGCCACTGAAGGATCTCTGCCCTCTATTTCCAACAATTCCTGATCGGCGTGATTCCAAGCATAGGAGGATACTTTTTGCATTTGGTGCCTTGCATCTATTTCTGCATCGAAGTCCAAAAGTGTTGCTCCAAAAGTCACCGTCTCAATTTCCGATTGACCTATATCTGGTTTTGCTATGGTAACCTTACCATCGTCCACGAAACAAAGTTTCCCATTGGCTTGAGCCCTCATCACCATAAAATCCCAATCCGAAGCATTGTATTGTACCAATTCAGGATGTGTATGTGAACTAGCTTCCACATCGTTTGACAATCCATAATTTCCAATCAATTCTTCTGCTATTTCACTGTCCTTGCTTTCATAGAAATATTTGCTTTTTCTTCCAACGGTCATTTTCACGGCTTCATCTTTGCACTCTATAATAAGCTGGGAACTGTTGGCTCTGATCTTTACATTGTGCTTGATGATGATCCCTTTGAAAATGGTTTCCTCGTCCGAATGATATCCTGCCGTTATTTCTATTTCCTTCCCAGGAATCAACAATTCCTCGTTGCTCAATGCAAACTCCCTTTTCGAGGCTTCTCCATCTATCAATACTATTTTTGCCGTAGGAATTCTATTTACTTCCTTCATGACGGCAATACTCTTTACTTCGTATATCTTTGAAAGCTCTTCACCTTCGGTCAATACTTTAAACGTAATGAGATCATCGCTTTTAGAGGTTTGTATGACGCCGCTATTGTTCATCTATGATTGTTTTGTTAATGGTGGAAAAAATAATTCCTGTCCCGCTTTTAGTTTTCTGAAATTTATCAGGTTGTTTGCTTTGGCAACTTCCAGATAGTATTTTGAATCGCCATAGATTCTATGCGTCATCAATGGTAATGTATCTCCATCCTTTGCTACACGATAATGCGTGAGATCCGGTGATTTGTTATTCTCTACCGCAGCTCTTTTTTCAGCCTCTATATGTGAAATGAACTTCACTTTTGCTATGGCTCTGATAGGTGTTCCGTCCGACTTGAACAATTTGTATTCTATCCCCAAATCGGTTAATATCCCTTTGAACAAAAGCGCTCCCCAACTTATTATCAGGTAATTTGGTTTGTGTTCATCCCCATTGTAATCAAAAACTGCCTTCTTGAAGTTTTCCAAGTCATCTATGATTCCCTTTCCTTGGTCCTTGTACACCGTATCATCTGCACTGGCTTCCGGATCATCTCCATAATGAACCAATACTCCGGTGCGATCAAAAAGAAATTCCAACTCGAGGTCAGAAGGTACGGATCTCGTAAACTTTGGAGCTGTGGCACTATTTCCTGTCGCTTGTTCCTTTTTATACTCCGTCTTGTATGACTGAGAATATTTTTCTGGATTTAAAAGAGCCGTATATTGCAACTCTTTCAATTCGTTTTCATACTTCTCGTCCGCAAAACATCTAATGACTAGTTTCTGTAGTTTACCGTCGCTCATTGTTACTCTTATTAACGTTCTTTTTGTTTTTCCAGAATTTCCATGACTCCTTCAATGCAAGCAGCAATTATTGCATCCGTACTCTTTCCAGACTCCGACTTGTCTTCTCTGGTATTGCCCGAGTTTGCGCCTTCGTCTACATTGATCTTGATGTGCAATTCTTTGATTTCTATTGGCATTGTTATAGTATTTTGAAATAGTTGTATGATAATTCCAATGTTTCTATCACCAGCTTGTTCTCTTCCGCATTGAAATCCCCTATGTTCCATTTTACGGGGTAGGCATGTGCTATGTTCCAAGTTTGCAATGGTTCTGCATCTCCTGTAACCAAGCTTTTCGCATCTTTAACCAACAAACTCACCGTGAGGTCTATAGGTTTGAAATTATAGTTTTCCAATGCATCCCTACACCATTTGATAACGCCGGAGTCCATTAACATTCCTCGTTTCAGCACCAAATTGGGGTACTTGGTGCGTACTGGGATCTTGTGCTTGAACCTGTTTTCCCCACCTTCAGCAACCTCTTCGGTTTCCAAGTCTATGGATAGACCTGAAACCGATTGAAATTGGTGATCATTTTTTTTGGTCTTGATTCCTGAGAACTCTACTTTAAAATGAAACCCTACTGGTGGAATATATTCAGCCATTACAACAATGTTAATTTCTCGTGAACAAATACTGCCGTCTCTATGGCTATTTCATTACCATCTGCCTTTAAATCCGTGGATTGTATTTTGGTAATGTAAGCTTGTTGTGCCTTCCATGTCACTACTGGCTCGTGCTTTTCATCCAATAGACTTATGGTTAAATCTCCTCGGAATTGTTCCTGCCCTTCTTGAAAGAATACCGTTTTGGCCCATTCTGTATAGAACTCCTTGCTTTTATCTGAAAATGTGCCTCGCTTTATGGTGATGTCACTGTATTTGAACATTCCTGGACGCTTTGTCTTATGATATTCATTGTCTGCACCCGCTCTATATTCTATTTTTTCATTTTCAAAGTCCAAGCCTGAAACTTCCGTACAATTGAATTCGGAATCTCCAAAGGCTACTTTGAAATGAAACTTTGGTAATGGATATGTTGTTGCCATGATTTATTTTTTTAAAATTGTTTAATTGATTAATTATGCTTCTTGCATTTTATGTGAGAACCTTAAAATGATGAACTCCGCTGGTCTAACTACCGCCATCCCAATTTCAACTATCATATTTCCTTCCAAAATGTCTTGTGCTGTCATTGTTTCCCCCAAGCCGACGTTTACATAAAAAGCCTTCTCTGGTGTTGGTCCAGCCAATGCCCCTGCTCTCCACTGCGTCGTCAGGAAGTTGTCTATCATCGCTTTTACTCTTACCCAAGTATTTTTGTCATTGGGTTCGAAGACAAATTGCTCTGTTGCCTTTTTAATGGATTCTTCTGCCATGTTGAAAAAGCGTCTTACAGGTACGTATCTCCATTCGTTGTCGTTTCCTGCCAAAGTTCGAGCTCCCCATACCAAAACACCCTTACCCGTGAAGGTTCTAATGGCATTGATCGATTTTCCTGCTACCGTATCCACATTCAAATCCTTTTGGTCGTCGTGGGATACTTGTACAGATGGTTCTATCACATAATTCAGCCCTACATTTGCCGGGGCCTTCCAAACACCTCTGTCCGTATCCACCCTTGCATATACACCTGCCATTGCCGAACTTGGTGGCAATTCCAAAGGCAAGTTTCCTATTGCTGCCAAGATTTGGTTGTACAATGTATTGTTCAACGTTTGCAATTCGGCCAATGTCTTGTCATCATATGCTCCACCATCGTCTGCCACGTTGGCTTCTGCCAATTTTGCCAAAAGAGCCGTTGCTGCCGGATCGTTCAAGAAATCCAAATAGGCATCCAACAGACCAGGAGGGCTAACCAACAATTGATTTGTTGTATTGATGTAAGTCAAGAATCCACTCATTTTCGCATTGATGTCTGCTGCATAGGCCGTCGCATTTGCATAATCACCCAGTGCTATGGCATAATCTGCATTGACACCTTTTGTATCGTCCGTATATTCGGTTACATTCTTAATGGCTCCAGAAGCAAAAAATTCTGCCAATCCATCATTGGCAGGTGCTACCGTACCATTTATTAGTTCCTCCAATTCTCCTTGTAACGTGGCATCTTCGCTAGCCACGGCATCTGCTGCTGCCTGCGTTTTGGCAATGATCTCCACATTTGCTGCTGCGATGGCATCCAAAGAAGTATTGATGGCTTCAATAACGGCAGCTGCCGCATCTCTAACCGTATCTGGGAAATCGGGATCTCCACCAACTGCCGTATCGCTAGCTGGATTTAACGCCGCCAATGCTGCAATTTGAGCTTCTATTGCATCCCTATTGGTTTGAACGATGGCCGTTTGAGCCGTGACGTCTGCAATGAT
>JAHDHI010000062.1 GCA_020631395.1 Bizionia sp. | reverse complement strand
GTTTAATTTAACTATGGGAAAACACTTGGTAAATTTCTTTGCTTTAATTCGCGTTAATCAATGGATTAAGAATGTCTTTGTCTTTCTACCCATATTTTTCGATCAGCAATTTACTTCTTTACCAGCCCTTTTTAATGGGTGTGTTGCTTTTTTTAGCTTTTCATTGATGGCAAGTGCCATTTATTGCTTTAACGATTATGTAGATGTCGATTTCGATAAAAACCACCCCGAGAAAAAGTACAGACCAATAGCTAGTGGTGCAATAAAAAAAAACCAAGCAATGATTTATATGACATTGCTCACATTAAGCAGTCTATCAGTGGCATATGGCTTCAATGGCATTGCATTGGCATATGTGGTGTTCATCTATTTCGGGTTGAACATATTGTATACACTGTTACTTAAAAACATTGTAGTCTTGGATGTCATTGCAATAGCATCGAGTTTCGTGCTACGAATAGTAGCAGGAGGAATGGCTGCAAGCATTGTATTGTCTCATTGGATCGTTGTCATGGTGTTTCTACTTGCCTTGTTCTTGGCTTTGGCCAAGCGTAGAGACGAAGTGTTGATATTTGATGAAACAGGAATCAAGGTTAGAAGAAATATTGAAAATTATTCACTAAGATTGATTAATGCAATATTGGTAGTCATAGTGGTAGTCATGATAGGAGCTTATATTTCATATACGCTTTCTCCAAGTGTGATTGCACAATTTGAAAGTAAGTATATCTATATTACATCAATATTTGTTATTTTGGGGTTTTATAGATATTACGAGTTGATACGACAAAGAATTAGTTACGCCAATCCAACAAAAATTTTATTGAGCGATTTGAAAATGCAACTAATAGTCGCTGGGTGGCTAATTTGTTTTTATCTATTAATCTACTAGAAGATGATAAGGACAATAAAGACAATATTGGATAAGCATACATTGGGTATTACGGTACTTTTCATTGTAAGTTTATTTGGTGCATTGTCTTTTCAGGGATTCGATGTTTGTGACGAAGGGTGGTATATGACCTTCTATCAGCAAATATTCAACGCACCAGAAACCGTCGAGTATAATTTCGCCTTTTGGTTAACAGGAATTGTGGGAGGTGTCTGGTACGAGCTGTTTCCTGAAGGAGGTATTCTATCCTTTAGATTTTTAACCATTGCTATTATAGTGGCAACAGTCGTTGTTGCATATAAGCTGTTGGTGCGTTACATTAAAAAGGAATACGTTGTCGTAGGTTTGTTAATGGTCATGTTGGTCAATGATTTTGGCTTTTTGGCTTTTTATTACAATCATTTGTCGGGCTTTATGGCGGTATGCATTGTTTTTTTCTTGGACAAAGGTCTGAGAAAACAAAGGGCATTGGAAATTTGCATTGCAGGTTTTTTAACAGCCATCAATGTGTTTTCCAGGTTGCCAAATGTTACCCTATTTGCATTGTTGTTGGTATTTCCAGCTCAATATTTCTTCGATGGAGCAGCTACAAAGACATATGTCGCAAGGCAATTGCTAACTTTTGTTTTAGGTTCAGTTTTAGGTTTTGTAACTGTATACATAGCCATGTTGAGTTTGGGACATGTAGATGTTTTTAAGAATGCGGTTTCAGGGATCCTTAACAAAGGAGGCAACTCTGATAGCAATCATAACATTACAAGGTTGTTAGGGGTTTATTTGAAGGAATATGGTAAAATATTGAAGTTTGGCATTAATGCTTTGCCAATTGCCCTTGTCACCTTGTTATGTAGTAGGTTCCTAAAGAACAATATGCTACCAAAGCTGATTAAATATGTGTTAGGAATTGGTCTAATGGCATTTCTTTTTAGAAAAGATGCCGTATATGGACTCTATTTTCTTGGGCTGATTGGGGCTGTATATTTTATATTGGCTAAAAACATAGATAAAGCAGTAAAAAGCCTTTCCCTTTTGGCTCTAATAATCGCTGTTATTTTACCGATGGGAAGTGATGGAGGCATACATAATGCCGGTTATGTCTGCATTTGGACAATAGTACCCATTTTCATACATTTTCTTTCAAAGATGGAAAGACTCAATATGGAATGGAAGCTTGATAATGAAATTGGCAAGATGACAATTGACAAAGATGATTTTAAATTTTTCATGACTGTATTGGCAATCTCATTTTTTACGATAAAAGGCTATAAGATGTCCAAAGAAGCTTATTTTGACAAGGGAAGCCGTTTGAATAAAACACATGCAATACAGAATGCATTGGCCAAAGGAATCCATACTACAAAAGAAAGAGCAGAAATAACAAACACTATTTTAAGGGCTCTTGAACCTCATGTGAAAGAAGGTGATTATCTTATGGCTTACGACAACATTCCCATGATCAATTACCTGACTAAGACCAAACCCTATATGGGGATTTCATGGGTATGGGTTTATGATAGCAAAACCTTTGAAGCAAAACTAAAACAAGCAGAGGAAAAAGTGCCATATCTGCCCATCGTCGTACAACAAAAGTTTAAAACCATCGTTTCGTTTTCAGAACCGGATGAGGATTACATGAGAGAGGACAAGGAGGAAGGATACATCTATAAGAAGGGAAGAGTCATTGCAATGAATGCCTTTTTAAAACGGAATGATTACAAGGTGATATGGAGTAATTCTCATTTCAACATTTTAAAGGCGACACCCAATAATCAAAAAGGAAACCAATGACTACCATTGTTGCTTTCGATTTTGATGGAACACTAACCAGAAAGGACTCTTTTCTTAGGTTTATTTCCTTTTGCAAAGGAAAAACAAAATTATACATGAGCATCCCATACATAGGAATTGTATGGGGTTTGTTTAAAATTAATGTTTTGAAAAGGCAGCATGCCAAGGAAATTGTTTTTAGTCATTTTTTCAAGGGAATGCCCATTCAGATCTTTAATGATGCAGGAAAAGCATTTTCAAGAGAGATCGATGTCATGTTGAGGCCCAATGTCAAATCCAAAATATCTGAATATGCAAAACAAGGCCATAAGCTCGTCATAATAAGCGCTTCTGTAGAAAACTGGATAAGACCTTGGGCATTTAAAAACAATATCGAAACAGTTCTTGGCACACAAATAGAAATCGACGAAGCAGGTTTGATAACGGGAAAGTTCAAATCTCCAAACTGCATTGGCAAGGAAAAAGTGAATAGGCTTTTAGAGGTATTTCCAAATAGAAAAGCATATAAACTCATTGCCTTTGGCGATAGTTGGGGAGATAAGGAATTGATGCATCTATCCGATGAAAGTCATTTTAATTACTTTAAGAGACAATAAGTAAAAAGCAATAGCATTTTTTTAATAAAAGCTTTATATTTCAAGCTCTATAGACAACAAGCTAAATCAGTACCTATTTACACAGTTCTAAAATATAACCCGGAATACAAATTGCTTTGGAACGCATTCATATCCAAAGCAAAGAATGCAACGTTTCTTTTCAATCGCGATTTCATGGAGTATCACAACGATCGATTTGTAGACGCTTCGCTATTGGTTTTTAAAGAAGGGAAGCTAGTCGCAGTGATTCCTGCGAATAGAGAGGGAGATGTCGTACATTCACACCAAGGTCTAACCTATGGAGGTTTTATAACAAGCGAAGTGCTTAAATTGAAAGATGCCATGGAAGTCTTTCAAAGTGTTTTGAAGCATTTTGAAAACAATGGCATTTCTAGTTTTAATTTGAAACTGATACCGTCAATCTATACTACGGCTCCAAGTGAGGAGCTACTCTATTTTTTGTCTTTGTTACAAGCACGGTTGACTAGACGAGATGTATTATCGGTAATTGACTACAGTGTATTTCCAAAGGTAGTATCCAATAACAGGAAGCGAGGGCTGAAGCGAGCAAAGAGCAAAGGTTTGATTGTTAAAGAGGAAACTCTTTTCGATGGATTTTGGGATACTGTGCTAACTCCCAACCTAAAGGAAAAATATGGAAAGGCACCCGTGCATTCTTTGGAAGAAATCAAAAAACTGAGAGATAGCTTTCCAAAGCAAATAAGGCAATTCAATGTCTATTATGAAGATGCCATAGTGGCAGGAACAACTATTTTTGAGACAGAGACCGTGGCACACGCCCAATATATTTCAGCAACCGAGAACAAGCAGGAATTGGGAAGTCTGGACATCCTGTTCCATCACCTAATCAATGAGGTCTACAAGGATAAGAACTATTTTGATTTTGGGGTATCCAATGAAAATCAAGGAAAGAATATAAACGAAGGCCTATTGTATTGGAAAGAGAGTTTTGGAGCAAGAACAATAATACAGGACTTTTATAGTTTAGAAACGCATAACCATTACCTTTTAGATCAAGTTTTGCAATGATAAAGTTTTTGGATCTACATAAGATAAATGCTCGATTTGAAGCTGAGTTTAAGGAACAATTCAAATTGTTTCTGGATTCTGGACATTACATTTTAGGAAAAGGTGTTTCCTCATTCGAAAGCAATTATGCCACCTACTGTGGAGTAAGGCATTGCATTGGCGTCAGCAATGGATTTGATGCACTTGTCCTAATCCTCAAGGGGTATGTGCAATTGGGGAAATTAAAAAAAGGAGATGAGGTCATTGTGCCTGCGAATACATTCATCGCTTCAATCCTGGCAATTATGGAAGCAGGCTTGAATCCTGTTTTCGTGGAGCCAAACATAGATACATTCAATATGGAAGCCACCGAGGTGGGAAAACATGTTACACATAAGACAAAAGCCATCATGGCCGTGCATTTATACGGGCAATTGTCAGAAATGAATGCTTTGGAAGAGGTGGCAAAAAAATACGACCTGTTACTCATAGAAGATGCAGCACAAGCCCATGGGGCAATAAGTGAAAACGGAAAACGAGCAGGGAATTTGGGAGATGTAGCTGCCTTTAGCTTTTATCCAGCTAAGAATTTAGGCGCATTGGGAGATGGAGGAGCGATAACGACCAATGATGAAGAATTAGCGAAAACATTAAGGCAATTGCGAAATTATGGTACGATTTCCAAATACGAAAATGCGCGATTGGGAAGCAATAATAGGTTGGATGAGATACAGGCACTGTTTTTAAACGTGAAACTTCAAAAACTGGATGAGGACAATAAAAGAAGGCAAGAAGTGGCAAAACGTTATATAAGAGAGATTGACAATGCCAAGGTTAAGTTGCCCTGTTACGTTATATCTAAAAATCACGTATTCCATTTATTCGTTGTAATGGTAGAAAATAGAAGGACATTTGTTCAATATTTAAAAGAGAACGGGGTAGAAACTCTAATTCATTACCCCATAGCTCCGCACCAACAAAAGGCATTGGAACTATTTAAAGGTTTGCGATTGCCAATTACCGAGCAAATTCACGAAACCTGTGTAAGTTTGCCCATGAGTCCAGTAATGGACGATGTGGATGTGACTAGAGTTATTAATGTAATCAATGATTTTTAATGTCTTCTAAAAAAATAACATCCTTTTTTAGAAAACATACCTTGCTTAAGATAACATCTCTTAATTCCCTTGTTATAGGGATACGTTTGATTGTTTCTGTATTCATCCAAAACTTGTTGGCAGAGACCATCGGGGCGGCAGGATTGGCAAAGGTAGGACAGATTAGAAACTTGTTGGGAATGTTGACTAGTGTTTCTTCTCTGGGGGTTTTCAATGGTGTTGTAAAATATACATCACAATTAAAGGAGGACAAATCACAATTGCAAAGAATGTTTTCTACGGCATTTGTATTTATAGGTATTGGCTCATTCTGTTCAGCGTTAGTCTTGTTTGTTTTTTCAGAATCAATTTCCAAATATTTGTTCAACAGCATAATCTATGCATATGTTATAAAGATAATGGCATTCATAGTACCAGCCATTGCAATGAATAGGGTATTCAGCGGTGTCTTAAATGGACTCACTGCTTATAAGAAGTATGCGAAAATAGAGCTCTTGTCCTATGGTTTGTCTAGCCTCCTGCTCGTTTCCTGTCTACTTGAATTCAATCTGGAAGGAGTATTGGTGGCAATTGCAATAACTCCTGTTTTGCAATTGTTGGTCATTGTGATGGTTTTTGGGAAAACCTTGAAAAGTTACATGAGGTATCAAGGTTTGAAACTGAACAAGCAATTTGCAAAGGCATTGCTTGTGTTTACTGTAATGTCCTTGGTATCTACAGTGTTGTTGAATTATGTGGAAATAGACTTGAGGTCACAGATTTCCAGTAAGATTAATGAGGAAGAAGCTGGGTACTGGACTGCGATGCTGTTTCTTTCTAAAAACTACATGGTGTTTTCTTCAGGGTTGTTTACGCTATATGTAATCCCTCAATTTTCTAGTATTTTTGAAGGAGGAGCCTTTAAAAACAAGGTGCTGTACATTTATAAAACGCTCTTGCCTCTTTTTGGGGTGGGAATGTTATTGATTTTTCTATTTAGGGATTTTATAATAAATATGGTATACCCTGGATTTGAACCTATGGAAACCTTGTTTAAATGGCAATTGTTGGGGGATTTCATAAAATTGGCAGCATTGGTTTTGGCTCACCAATTCTTGGCAAAGAAAATGTTGGTTAGCTATGTAATAACGGAATTGATGTCTTTGTCATTATTTTACTTCCTATCTATGTTTCTAGTTGATGTATATGGAACAGAAGGAGTGGTGATGGCACATTTTTTTAGGTATGTAGCATACTTTTTTATAGTATTGTTGGCTATTTGGTATTATTTTAAAAGGCAAAAGAACTAGCGGCTCCAATATTGCAGATATTGTTTAGCTGAAGTAATGTAGTCATGCTCTCTTTCTACGAAGGTTCTGGCATTCTTGGATATCTCCAATAGTTTTTCTGGATTAAGTATTAGCCATTCTAGCTTTTTTACAATCGCACTGGCATCAGGTAAGGCATTGATAGCTACCGTATCCTCTTGTAGGTTGTAATAGGAAAGCCATTCTTTTTCGGCACCAGTAAAAACAACCTTGCCTTTTGCCATGGCTTCTAGGGCATTATAACCTTGGTCATAGCTATATGTTTGATCCATCAATATGTGAGCATCATCGTAAATCTTGATGTACTCGTGGTATGGAATGTCGCAAGAGCTTCTTACGACAACCTTGTCTGGGTATTTTTTAGCAATGATTTTTAAGGCTTCTTCTATTATTGTTCCTCCTTTCTTTATGGTATTGGAACTATTTATACCGTGAAAAATGTTTATTTTTTCATTAATCACCAAAGGAGAGTACTTAATGATGTCCATGTTAATAGGGTTGGGAGACATTCCCAGGTATTTTTTGTGTTCAAGCAAGGGAATATGGTAATCGATGTCCGATGCGATAACTCCATTCATTGTATTGAATATGAACGAATGCAATTTAAAATGTGATTTACTCAAGTAATACATTACAAATTGATATTCTTTTTGTAGGTTGTTTTCGTGATGGGGTGTTAAAATGGAATATTTTAATTTTTTGTCATTGGCATACTTTACACTGGTGTAGTCCGTACCACAAGACAGAAGGAATAATTTGTCATTTTGTTTCATTACCTTTTTTAGGAATCGTATTTCTAGATTTGGATAGCTTTTTACGACGCTTTCATTGATTAACTGTACGACATCGTAACCTTTTAACTTGGGTAAGATAGCTTTGAACCTATAATAGTTTTCGAGTTTTGAGACATTTATGCCAAGAATTTTAATCAATGCCTTGCTAATAAAGTTTAAAAAGGGAGATTTTGAGATTGCGGAATTGATTTTAATGTCAACCGGATAATTTTTAAAACCATCCCCAGTTCCTACAATTGTAACCTCGTGGCCCAATTCTATTAAACCTTCTTTTAAAGAATTGTGCAATCTGCTATATTCTCCTATCAATAATATCTTCATTTAGTATATTTGTTGAAAAACTCCAATAGGTGCAAAGTAACAATAAAAAAAAGATTTGCATAGTTGCTTCTTCTTTGGGTAAGGGAGGAGCGGAAAAGTCATCCGCATTATTATCCATTTTGTTAAATAAGGAAGGGTACGATGTTCATATTGTCTCTGTCTTGAATATCATAGACTATGCCTATGCAGGGAAGTTGTATAACCTAGGAAGCATGAAAGAGTTGAATGGTACTTTGTTAGGAAGAATAAAAAAATTAATGTTGTTCAAAAAGTATCTAAGACGCCATGACTTTGATTGCATCATAGATAATAGATCTCGTGTACAGGCATATAGAGAATTCATTATTACCAAGTTTATTTATAACGTGCCGACTATTTATGTGGTTCACAATTATAAAACATCGCATGCTTTTACCAAATACAATTGGTTGAGCGGCTATCTATACAAAAACGAATTCATGACAGCTGTTTCTATGGAAGCAAGGGATAAGTTCAAAAAAAAATTTGGGTTAAATAATATCCATACGATTTATAATACTTTCGATTCTGAAGATATTCTGAAACAATCCAAAGCAAATAACGAAGCCGCTTTGGCAGCTGGGAAATATATTTTATTTTTTGGTAGGATAGACGATAGGCATAAAAACTTAAAGCTATTGATAAGTAGTTTTAAAGAATCCATGCTTCCAGAATTGCAATATAAGTTGCTATTGTTGGGAGATGGAAAAGATTTGAATGAGATGAAAAAACATGTAAGAGAACAGAATCTCGAAGAGCATGTTGTCTTCAAGGGATTTGTGGCAAATCCATTTCCATTTATAAAACATGCACGTTATACGGTGTTGACTAGTAGAAATGAAGGTTTTCCAATGGTTATTGCAGAATCATTGTGTGTTGGGACACCAGTGGTTTCAGTGGATTGCAAATCTGGACCCAAGGAAATAATAATAAACAAAAAAAACGGTTTATTAATAGAGAACCACAATGAGCTTGCATTGGTTAATGCTTTAAATGAGTTAATAACAAATGAAGAGCTTTATAGGTATTGTAAACAAAATGCTAAACAAAGTATCGATAAATTTTCAATGGAAGCTATTGCCAAAGACTGGGTAGCCCTAATTGAAAAGGTAAAGTAAAGAGATAAAAATAGATGAAAGACAATACAATACATTCAACGACTTTAATTGAGATTCCTAAAATAACAGACAAGAAAGGACGTGGAAACTTATCAGTAATAGAAAAAGATTGCTTGCCATTTAAGATAGAGCGCGTATATTATCTTTACGATGTTCCCAGTGATGCCTATAGAGGAGGACATGCGCACAAGAATCTAAAGCAGTTTTTGTTGCCTTTGAGTGGAAGCTTCGACGTTATTTTGAAAGATGGCGAAAACACCAAGACGGTAACTTTAAATAAACCCAACAAAGGTCTTTTGATTGTTCCTGGAATTTGGAGAGAATTGGAAAACTTTTCATCTGGGGCTGTATGTTTGGTATTGGCTTCCGATGTTTATGAGGAAGACGATTATATTCGTGACTTCGATACCTTTGTAGCTCAAAAAAAGACTATTCAACAGTAGGCATTCTATTTCTGGAAATATAGCACATATACGAAATCCTATAAAGCTGCAACATTTTAATGGAAGGATTTGAACCTGTCAAATTGTATTGCATCAAAGGCCTTAGCAATTTATATGCACCACTGAAAATTGCAGTCATCCCAAGGCGTTTTAGATTGGAAAATAGGGCAAGTAGGTCATTGTCATGGGTTGTGATGGTGTTGGCGTTGTAAAGTCTGATCAAAGTCTCGGCTGCCTGTTCTTTTTTACTGAGGTAATTACTACTTTTTTCTATGCCCAAATGATACACTTCGTTGTCTATGTGTAGAATGTTTATCTGTTGAAGCTTTAACAAAGAACCAAAATAATTGTCATAGCCATAACCATTTTTGGTCATTTTGGAGTTTATAGTTTCAAAAACTGTTTTTTTTATGAGATAATTTGCAGAAATAATAACCTTGTAAGGATTCTTATTTCTTTTATGGGCAGGAACCTGCTCCCTCGCTTTTCCATATTTCCAACGCAAAACATAATCTTTTTTTGGTTTTTCATCATAATAGGTGAAGCCTCCAAAAACGGCCTCATAACCTAATTTCAAATGACCAATGTAATTGGAAATGAAATTGTCGTTTTTTGGTAAGACATCTGCATCTAAAAACAAAAGCCAATCGTACTTTGAGGTTTTGGCTAAAAATTGACGAGCTTTCACTCTACCTAAATTATGTTTGTGTACTAAAACTTCCATATGTGACAAATGCGTAATGGCGTTTATGTTTTTTGTACTCCCATCTTCAAGAACAATGATTTCAAAATTTATTTTGCTCATATTGAGTTGTGTATGTACTTTTTGTACAAGTTTGTCAACACTGTGATTATATGTGGGAATCAATACTGAAAGCATAATGTTATGATAGGTTTAAAAGTACAGTTTTTTAAGTGTTCAATTATAGGTTTTTAGTATTTTTTAGAGATAAAATAGTAACTTGCATAGAAATAAAAATTAAATATCCATTTGAAGAGCAAATCCATTTCAGATCTCATTTACGAGCAAATTCTCAAAAAAAAAGAAGAATTAACAATACAGTTTGATAAAACGAAGGAAACTATTGGTTATTTTTTCATAGACGATTTGTTGCCTGAAGATTTGGCAAGGGAATGTGCAAATGTATTTCCGTCGAAATCTGAAATGAAACAATTGAAATCCCTTAAGGAATATAAGTATGTATCTGCTCAAATGGACAAACACAATAGTCTTTTGGAGTCCGTAATCTATGCCTTTCAGGATGAAAGAACAGTAAGGTTAATAGGTGCGATATGTGGTATTGAAACCTTATATCCAGATGATTCACTATACGCTGGAGGATTGTCATTGATGGGATATAAAAACTTTTTGAACCCACACTTGGACAACTCTCACGATGCAGAAAGAGAACGTTGGAGAGTCTTGAATCTATTGTATTATGTCACACCAGACTGGAGAGAAGAAAATGGAGGTCACTTGGAATTGTGGCCAAACGGTCCTAAACGGGATCCCGTGGTAATAGAAAGCAAGTATAATAGGTTGGCAGTTATGGCTACGCATCAAGATTCATGGCATTCTGTAAATAAAGTAACGGTAAACAAGGATAGATGCTGTATTTCCAATTACTATTTTAGCGATGAACCCTTAAAGGAATCAGACAAGTTTCACATAACTAAGTTTAGAGGCAGGCCAAATGAAACATTTACCAACTTGATTTTGGATATGGACGCCTCAATTAGAATGTTGGTTAGGAAGGTGTTTAAGAAAGGCATTCGTAAAAACCCACATATCTATAAAAAGGAATCTTGATTAAATCAATTATAAACTTGATGTTACTATGGACAGACAGCCTCAAACCATATTGGAGATTCCAAATAAAGGAGCAGTCAAATTCAACAACAAGTAATAATATTTAGCCCGAATCAAATAAATTTGCAAGGCTCAAATGAATTTAGATCAAGCCCTACGTTGTACGACTTCAAACACTTTGTTTTCATCGCATTTCAAAGTTTTGCTAGGATATTTTAAAAGTAAGGCATAATCATGGGTTGCCATTAAAATGGTATTGCCGTTTTTATTTATTTCTTGCAGTACCTCCATGACTTCCACGCTGGTTTGAGGATCTAAATTACCAGTTGGCTCATCGGCTAAGATAAGTTCAGGTTCGTTTAGCAAGGCACGAGCAATGGCAATGCGTTGTTGTTCTCCACCAGATAGCTCGTGTGGGAATTTGTAACCAGTGGTTTTCATACCTACTTTGTCCAAAACTTCCTCAATTCTTGAATTCATTGCAGAATTGTCTTTCCAACCAGTAGCTTTCAATACAAACGACAGATTGTCGTTTATGGTACGATCGGTAAGCAATTTGAAATCTTGAAAGACGACACCAAGTTTCCGTCTTAGAAAAGGAATGTCTTTTTCCTTTAAAGCCTTCAAATCAAAATCGACAATGCTGCCATCACCTTTTTTTAGAGGGAGGTCAGCATAGAGCGTTTTCATGAAACTACTTTTTCCAGAACCCGTTTTACCAATTAAGTACACGAAATCCCCTTTGTTTATTTGCACATTCACGTCAGAGAGAACCAAACTCTCTCCTTGGAAAATGGAAGCATCTTTAAACTCTAAAATAGTATTGGACATAAATAATCTTGTTTTGTAAACTTGAAAGTTTTTCGTAAAAGTATCACTAAAAAGTAAAAAGGCAAAAGGCGAACGGTGAAAGTTGGAATTATTTGAACGATACCAAGTTATTTTTATTTTAATAAGTCGGTTTATAATTATAATGGATTTCTATCGTTATCAAATTAAGATTGATTTATATTTGAGTTTAAATTAAAACAGGGAGTTTAATGACTAGGAAATGTATTTTAACGAGTTTATTGTTTATGGCATTCTGCATTCAGTTACATGCACAGAAATCGGCTGCTTACACTAGTAATTTAGTAGATTACCAAAAGGCATTGATGCTGTACAACAACCAACAATATCTTGCAGCACAATCTCTCTTTGGGGAAATAAAAAAAGAAACCAATGTAGAAAACATAGCATCGGATTGTGCCTTTTACATAGCTAATTGTGCTGTGCGTCTAAATCAGCAAAATGCAGATGAATTGGTCGAGGGGTTTGTAGAAGATTATCCGACGAGTACAAAGCGGAATACAGCATATGTGGATGTTGCCAATTACTATTTTGAGAATGAAAAATATGCCTATGCCCAAAAGTGGTATGAAAAAGTAGATGAAGAATCCCTAGGACGAACAGAAAGGGAGAAATATAACTTCAATAACGGATATGTGTCCTTTGCAACCAAGAATTACAAGGATGCCAAAAAATATTTGACACGAGTGGAAACGTCCAAAAAATATGGTGCACAGGCCAAATATTATATAGGATTCATGGCTTATGAAGGAGACGATTATGATAAGGCAAACGAATATTTCGATCAAGTAAGCGATGAAGATAAATACAAGGAAAAGCTATCTTACTATCAAGCCGATTTGAATTTCAAGTTGGGAAAATTTGAAAAAGCCATAGAATTGGCCAAAAGTAAATTGAAAACAAGTAATGAAGAAGAAGTGTCGGAATTATCCAAAATAATAGGGGAAAGCCATTTTAACTTGGAGCAGTATGAAGAGGCCATACCATATCTTAATGCGTATGAAGGGAAAAATGGGAGATGGACAAATACGGATTACTACCAATTGGGATACGCATATTACAAGCAGGGTGATTATGGAAAGGCAATTTCGGAATTCAATAAAATAGTAGATGGGAACAATGGCGTTGCACAAAACGCATATTACCACTTGGGAGAAAGCTACATTAAATTAGATAAAAAACAAGAAGGCTTGAATGCCTTCAGAAATGCATCGCAAATGGATTTTGATCTCAAGATTCAAGAAGATGCCTGGTTGAACTACGCCAAGATTAGCTACGAGATAGGTAACCCATACCAATCCGTACCGCAAGTATTGACGAGTTATCTGGATAAATACCCAGAAACAAGCTATAAAGAAGAAATAGAAGGGCTGTTGATTGATTCTTACATAACCTCTAAAAACTACAAGGAAGCTTTTATCCTGTTGAAAGGAAAAAATAGTTTCGAAAGTAAGCAAGCTTACCAAAAAGTAGCTTTCTATAGAGGGATCGAGTTGTATAACGAAAGCAACTACCAAGAAGCGGAAAGCATGTTCGATGCATCATTGAAAGAGCAACAAGATCAGAAATATACGGCAAGGGCAACATTTTGGAAAGCAGAAGCAGATTACAACTTGACGAATTATGAAGATGCCTTGATTGGTTTCAAGCAATTTCAGCAACAAACGAAATCGGGAGAAACAAAAGAATATGGAAATTTGGACTACAATTTGGCATACACGTATTTCAAACAGAAAAACTATGTAAAGGCAACAGAGCATTTCAATCAATTCATAAGAGATCGAAAAGAAGATAAAATAAGATTGAACGATGCCTATTTGCGTTTGGCAGATGGTTATTTTGTATCCAGTAAATACGAAGAAGCCATAGAAACTTATGAAAAGGCAATCAAAGTAGGAAAAATAGAGTCCGACTATGCCTTCTTTCAAAAGGCAATTAGTCATGGCTACATCGGAAAAGCGTCACTCAAGATTTCAGAATTGGAACAATTCATTTCAGAGTATCCAATGTCCAAACTTCAAGACGATGCCATGTATGCATTGGGAAATGCCTATGTGAAAAAAGGAGAGAATGACAAGGCAATGACAATATACGATAGATTGAATTCCGAACATGTAAAAAGCTCTTTCGTGTCAAAGGCATTGTTGCGTCAAGGCTTGGTGTATTACAACAGTAGTGAAAACCAAAAGGCATTGACCAAATTCAAACGAGTGGCTGGAGATTTTCCAGGTTCACCAGAAGCAAATCAAGCAGTATCCACAGCACGTTTGATTTATATAGATTTAGGTCAAGTAGATGAATACGCTGCATGGGTTAGGACCTTGGACTATGTGGAAATTACCGATGCCGATTTGGACAATACGACCTATGAAGCTGCCGAGAAACAATTCTTGGACAACAATGTGGACAAGGCAATAAAACAGTTTAATGGATATATCAATGAATTTCCTAACGGACTTCACCTATTGCAGTCTCATTTTTACTTGGCGCAATTGTATTTCAAAAAGGACTTGAAAGACAATGCGGAACCACACTTCAAATACGTGGTGGAAGCATCACAAAGTGAATTCACAGAGGAAGCATTGTTGCGTTTGTCTCAAATAACTTTGGACAATAAGAGCTGGGCAAAAGCAATACCTGTATTGAAGCGGTTGGAGAATGAAGCCAACTTCCCTCAGAACATTGTATTTGCAAAGTCAAACCTAATGCAATCCTATTACCAATTGTCCAAATATCAGGAAGCAGTGACTTATGCGGAAAAAGTATTGAGTCATGACAATATAGACAATAAGATAAAGAGTGATGCACAAGTGATCATTGCCCGTTCAGCAATTAAAACTGGAGATGAGGAGAAAGCCAAAGTAGCCTATGCACAAGTAGAATTGACAGCAATAGGAGAAACAGCAGCCGAGGCTTTGTATTACAATGCCTATTTTAAGAACAAGGAAGGTGATTATGCAGCATCTAATGCCACTGTACAGCGTTTGGCCAAAGACTATTCTGGTTACAGGTATTATGGGGCAAAGGGCTTGATAACAATGGCGAAGAACTTTAACGCATTGGGAGATGCTTTTCAAGCGACGTATATCTTGGAAAGTGTGATCAAGAACTTCTCGGACTATGATGACGTTGTCGAAGAAGCTCAAGAAGAGTTGGGTAAGATAAAAGCCGAACAAGCAAAAACAAATGCTTCCGTAGAGGAAGATTAAATTAATGTCGCTAGCACACCCAATCTTACACAATCAAAAACTCAATATCAGTAAAAAATCATCAGTCGTAAATCGTAATTGAAAATTATGTATAGTAAAACAAAGCAGATACTTTTAATGACCATGACATTGGTAACAGCGATGCTATTTGCACAGGAACAAGGGCAAGATACCATCAAAACAGATGTCATCAACGTAATAAAACCATATAAGCCAACAATCTCAGATGCCTTCAAGGTAAAAGAAGTGCCTACATTGGATGACGAGGAAATAGCAAACAAGAAAGATGTTAAGTACAATATCTTTTCATTCCCCGTAGCATCGACATTTACACCGGCAAAAGGAAAGGCAGCAGAGGTGGACAAAGACAAAAAGGCAAAGTTGTTTGACAACTATGCAACTTTGGGAGTAGGCACATATACCACCATTTTTGGGGAAGTATATTTAAATCATGAATTGGGAAGAGGTGAAAGCGTAAGTGCGTATTTGGGACATCATTCTTCTGGAGGAGAAATAGAAGGCGTGTTGTTGGACAATGATTTTTCCGACTCGAAGCTTAATTTGAGTTATGGCAAAAGGGATAAGAGCTTGACTTGGACGGTTGGAGGAGGCTTCCAATTGCAATCTTACAATTGGTATGGATTGCCACAGCCTGAATTTACACAAGCTACGGCAGATATGCTAGATGTAGGACATGCATTCACAAATGGATATGTATATGGAGACATCGATTTTGAAGATGGCCGTATAAAATCTGGAAATGTCCTATTTAGACGTTTTGGAGACAATCAAGGCTCAGGTGAAAATAGGTTCAAGGCAAAAACGGTAGTAGACATTCCTGTAAAGGAAGAAGTAGTTTCTACAACGGTAAATATAGATTACCTAGGTGGCTCTTTTGATAGAAGTTACCATACAGCTGACGAATTGAGTTATGGGAACTTTCAAATAGGCATAACTCCTACATATCAATTGAAAGAAGAAGACCTAACCGTGGATGTCGGTTTTACTGCTACCTATTTTAACGATACGGAAGCCAGTAAGAACAAATTCTTCATCTATCCAAACATAAGTGCGTCCTATCGCTTGGTGGACGAAGTCTTAATTGCATTTGGAGGAGTGAAGGGAGGATTGGTTCAAAACTCGTATTATGGTTTCGCCATGGAAAATCCGTTTGTGTCACCAACATTGTTCATTACACCAACAGATCAACAATACAATGCCTTCTTGGGGTTAAAGGGGAAATTGTCCAACACCATGAGTTACAGCATTAGTGGGAAATATGTTGCCGAAAGGGCAAAGGCATTGTTCGTCAACAATGACATCATTGTGGAAACAGAAGACTATACCTATGGAAACTCCTTTGGGGTAATCTACGACAATGTATCGACATTTGGCATAGGAGGAGAATTGAATGTAGATGTAAATAGAAATTTCACCTTGGGAATAAAAGGGGAGTACTTTGCCTATAATGCCAAAGGACAAGAAGAAGCATGGAACTTGCCGGACATAAAGGCGTCCGTGTTTTTGGATTACCAAATCACAGACCAATGGTTTACTGGGGCGAATTTGTTTTACATAGGGGAGCGTAAAGACATATACAATCAAACAAATACAGTTGTTCCAGTTACAAGAGTCGTAGCCTTGGATAGCTATTTCGATGTCAATGCCCATTTGGGATACCATATAAATGATAGATTCTCTGCATTCATAAAAGGGAACAATTTGTTTGGGGAAGAATACACGAAATGGCAAAATACACCAGTGCAAGGCATTCAGTTTTTGGCAGGAGCTACCTATAAGTTCGACTTTTAAATTGACTGTTTACATTATTGTAAAACATAAAAAACGTCCTCGTAACGAGGACGTTTTTTATGTTTATATTTATACTCAAAATCACAATTTATGAAGACAACATACTTGAGCCTTGCACTACTAATGCTTTTTTCTTCTTGCCAAAAAGGAAAGATGGAAGTAGATCACATTGTAGTAAATGCCAATGCTTATACTGTAAATGCCAATTTTGAAAAAGCAGAGGCGTTTGCCATCAAAGACGGAAAATTCGTGGCAGTGGGAACTAATTTGGAAGTACAAGACAAATATGAGGCAGATGCAATAACGGATGCTAAAGGAGAAACCATTGTCCCTGGACTGATAGACGCGCATTGTCATTTTTACAATTTGGGCTTAAACCAATTGAATGTGAATTTAGTTGGAATGAAAAGCTTTGATGATGTAATGAAACGTGTCATAACCTTTCAGAACAAGAGAAAAACCAATTTTATAATAGGGCGAGGTTGGGATCAAAACGACTGGGAAGACAAGACGTACCCGGACAAAGGTTTGTTGGATAAGCTATACCCGGAAACTCCTGTTGCACTAACACGAATAGATGGCCATGCCATGTTGTGCAATCAAGCAGCTTTGGATTTGGCAGGGATTACTGAAGAAACCAATGTTTCTGGAGGAGAAATAAAAAAACAGGAAGGCAAGCTAACAGGAGTATTGATAGACAACCCCATGGAGTTGGTACAAGCCATATTCCCAAAACCAACAAAGAACCAGCAAATCGATGCATTGATCGAAGCACAGGAGATTTGTACCAAATTGGGATTGACAACCGTATCCGATGCAGGTTTGGATAGGCAAGTTATAGAACTCATAGATAGCCTGCAACAAGCCAATGTGTTGAAAATGCGTGTCTATGCAATGGTTAGCAATAAAAAAGAAAATTTGGATTATTACTTGAAAAAAGGAAAGATAAAAACAGAACGATTGAATGTACAATCCGTAAAAGTCTATGCAGATGGTGCGTTGGGGTCTCGCGGAGCTGCTTTGAAAGCGCCTTACAGTGATGAACATGAGCATTATGGAGCAATGGTAATTCCAACCAAAGATTACGAAGTCTTGGCAACTAGAATAGAAGCGGCAAACTACCAAATGAATACACATGCCATTGGGGATTCTGCAAATAAGTTCGTGTTGCAGACATACGACAAGGTTCTAAAAAATAAAACAAACAAAAGATGGAGAGTAGAACATGCGCAAGTAATCACTGATAATGATTTTGAGTATTTTAAAAATGAAAACATAATACCATCCATACAACCCACTCATGCAACAAGTGACATGTATTGGGCAGAAGACCGAGTGGGAGAGGGCAGAATAAAAGGAGCTTACGCATACAAGACATTGTTGAAGAAGAGTGGGAAAGTTGCTTTGGGAACAGATTTTCCCGTAGAAAAGGTTAGCCCTTTTTTAACATTCTATGCAGCAGTCGCAAGGAAGGATTTGAAAAACTTTCCTAAAAATGGATTTCAAAAAGAGAACGGATTGTCCAGAGAAGAAACACTGAAGGGAATGACGATTTGGGCAGCCTATTCCAATTTCGAAGAACAAGAAAAAGGAAGCATTGAAGTAGGGAAATACGCAGATTTCATTATCTTGGACAAAGATATCATGGAAGTGCCAGAGCGACAATTGCCTTTCATAAGGGTGAAACAAACCTTTATTGACGGTGTGGCACAATAATTGAGATTGTCACATTGGGAAATATTTATGACCAAAGACTGGAATACAGTAGAGTATGAATGTTACCAGACGATCGATAAAAACAATAGATATAGACAGATGAAAAAGATACTAACAGTTTTATTCTTCATAGGAATATCATCGACTACTTTCGCACAAACAGAAGCATATAAGAAAGCCGTTAAAAAATGCATTGAAAGCAATGGTACGATCTCCTATTATGAAGATGTCGTAGACCAAATGTACGTCATGCTGGAGAAGCAATTTGAATCCAAAGAAGTACCTGCAAGTGTTTGGGAGGAGATCAAAAAGGGAAAGGCGGCTGCAATGGAAGATTTGGCAAATATGATAGTATCTGCATATCAGGGCTATTTTACAATAAAGGATGTAAGAAAGATGAATGCCCTATACAAAACGGAGGCAGGGAAAAACATGTTTAAAAAAGACGTGCTTTCAGAAGAGGACAAAATTGTTTTAAATGAGTTTTACCAAAGTGAAACGGGGCAAAAGATAGTTAGTTCCCAAGACGACATGAATGCATCGATGAGCAAAATTTCAGAAACTTGGAGTAGTAATTTATATAAGAATGTCATCGAACGACTTTCGACCAAAGGTTACAATTTGTAGGTAATACAAATTTTCAAAAGACATTAAACAGTAAGTTTGGCCAAGTAATCGAAATGGTCACCATCTATTGCCTTTTCACATCGCAACCCAACGGAAGTACAAGCAATGGACAACGTATCGAAATCTAGATAAAGCCATTTCATAGGGGCTTCTTCTTCATTCTTATAACTTAAGAAATAATCGAGTTCTCCATAGTAATTGGAATTGATATCGTGCCAAAAACCTCCATCCTCATCTTCGTACATGTATTTGATGTCACTGGAATCTATTAAGATTTGTCCATTGGGATTAAGCAGGCCTTTCAAATGATTCAAGTAAATGGGAGTGTCTTTCAAAGTTTGAAATATCCCAGTGCCATTCATCAATAATATGATGGTGTCGAAGGTCTCGGTTTCTTTCAAAAGCGGTTTCAATTCGGCTGTATGGACGCCTCTAAGCTTACAAACTTCAATGGCACCTTCGGAACTGTCAATTGCCTTAACGTTCAAACCTTTCTCTTGTAAATGCAAACTATGGTTGCCAGCTCCAGCTCCAACATCCAAAACCGATCCTTTGGAAAGCCTAAGGGCTTCCTGCTCCAATTTGGGCATTTCGGAATAAGACCTGAACAAATAGGATAGAGGCAATATGTCTTCTTCCGATATGCTGGTGGAAGTTACCAAGTCTTCAGTATGATTCCCATTTTGATGGTCCAATAAAGCCTTTCCGAAGAGATCTTTCATAAAAATATGTTTTCATTCCCCAACTATAGGAGATTTAAGTTATAAACTTTAATTATTTTTGCGTCATGCAAGATGAGATAAACAACCTGCCAAAGTTGGCCAAAGATAAGCATAAGGAGAACAAAACCTTTTTTGCCAAGCTTAAAAAAAAGGCACCTAAACAATTGGACTATTTAATGCAAGAGTTGCATGAAGAAGAGTTTGAAAGAACAGATTGTTTGAAATGTGCCAACTGTTGCAAGACTACTGGACCTTTGTTTACCGATAAGGATGTTAGTCGCATAGCCAAGCATTTTAAAATGAAAACGCAGCAATTCGTAGATCAATTTTTACGAGTGGATGAGGATGAGGATTATGTGCTGAAAAGTGTGCCTTGCACTTTTTTGGATGCAGACAATTATTGTTCCATATACGATGTTAGACCAAAGGCTTGTAGGGAGTTTCCACATACGGACAGGAAGAAATTCCAACAAATATCGAATCTCACATTGAAAAATGTGGCAATCTGTCCAGCAGCATTCAACATAGTCGAGGCAATGAAAAAGCGAATTAAGACCTAACTATTCCATAGTTGGTTTTCGTTTTTTTGTATTTCATTATCTTTACAAGAAAAGACAAGCCTTGGAATCTATTTTTAATTATTTTGAAAACATACCATCATACCACAGAAGTATTATTCTAGTAGGAGGAATTACCTTTTTTTGGTTGTTGGAAGGGATAATGCCTTTGTTTAGATTCAATTATAAGAAATGGAAGCATGCGGTTCCAAACATATTTTTCACAATAACTACGGTACTCATAAACTTTTCTTTGGCTTTTTTGTTGTTGTGGACATCGGACTGGGTTACAGTCAATGGCTTTGGGATAATCAATTGGTTGCCAGAAATGCCATTGTGGCTATATGTTGTATTGGGGGTTTTGCTATTGGATTTGATAGGCGCCTATTTGGCGCACTACATAGAGCATAAGACAAGCCTTTTGTGGCGAGTGCATTTGGTGCATCATTCGGATCACAAGATAGATACGACCACGGGAAATAGACACCACCCTTTGGAGAGCATTATCCGCTTCGTTTTTACCTTGGCAGGTGTCTTTGTAATTGGAACGCCAATGGGGATCATTATGTTGTATCAATCATTGTCCATTGTCTTTACTCAGTTCATACACGCCAACATCAAACTACCTAAGAGAGTGGATACCATTATTGGTTACGTCTTTATTTCACCAGACATACACAAAGTACATCATCACAATATGTTGCCATATACGGATTCCAATTATGGAAACATATTTTCCATATGGGATCGTTTGTTTGGAACATTCATGATGCTGGATACCGAAAAAATCGTCTACGGAGTGGATACTTTTCCCAACGAATCCGAAAATAGCAGCTTGAAGCACTTGCTACTAAAACAACCCTTCTACAAAAAAAGAAAACCGACTACAAGATAAAATAGAATCTAGTAGGCTTAATGTAGTTTAATTTGTTACATTTGCGCCTTTTTTACAATTTACATATCGATTTTATGAGAGTCATTGCAATACTTTTTATGTTGTTAACCTGTAATATCTATGCCCAAAGCAATTATGTCTCTGGAACCATAGTAACAAACGACGGTAATACGTTGAAAGGACTGATTAATTACCAAGATTGGTTGGTGACACCCGAAGCAATAACATTTAAAAGCGGAGAATCAATAAGAGAGTTCAAGGCGTCGGAAATCAAATCGTTTAACGTTTCTGGAGATAGATTCATCAGTAGAAATGTGAAATTGGAGATTACGGAGCAAAGGTTTCAAAGAATGGATATAAACGACAAGCCCTTATTTGTTGACAAAACGATTTTTCTCAACGTATTGGTGGAAGGTATCATTGGTCTATATGAATTCTACGACTATAGACCTCATTATTTTGTTGAAAAGGGAGGTGACTTCATTGAATTGACGAATAGAAAGTATTTAGCCGAGGACAACAATGATGTTATAACTCGTAAGAAGTACTTGGGACAATTGAACTATCTGTTAAGCGAATGCTCCACAGTAAAAGTCAAAGCAGACCTAAGCTACAAAAGAAAAGAACTTTCAAAACTAATTGATGAATATAACTTGTGCGTGTCTCCAAATGAGAAGGAGGATTCAGAGGACTCGTATGTCAAGAAATTAGATGAAAAAAGAAATCATCTATATGCAACTGGAGGTTTGTTTATTTCGAACTTTTCCATAGATAGTCCAAATACTTTATTGAGAAATTTCGATGGAGGTTCATTTACTTCTCCTAGCTTTGGAGCTTCCTATGAGGTTACCTTGTCCAAAAACTTGAAAAGATTGACTTTGTACAATGAGTTGATATATAGTAGGTATAGCGAGTCTTTTAATAATGAAAGACAAACTACGGTATATATAAGATATGATCCGTTGAAGATTGAATATTCTACCATAGGCCTTTTCTCCTCTTTTAGATATAAATTTACTAGAGAGAACACGAAAGTGATTCCCTTTTTTAATGTGGGGGTTGGTTATAATTTTGTCGTTTCGGAGGATGTCTCTGTAAGACGGATCAATAGTTTCAATTCAACAGAGACGGTTTTTCCTCTTGAATTGAACTCAAGGTATTTTAGTCTCCCAATGGGAATAGGCGTACTTTATGACAAGTTTTCATTGGAGTTGAGGTATGTTTTATCCAACCAAGTATTAAATGTTTTTTCGAGTGAAAACAAAGTGTCGAGCATAGGTGCACTGCTAAGTTATAGGTTGAATTGATTTTTCTATCTAACGAATCCGAAAATAGCAGCTTGAAGCACTTGCTGCTAAAACAACCCTTCTACAAAAAAAGAAAACCAACAAACAGTCGTTGATGTTTTTTTTTTTTTGTTCTTCTTTCGTGTTGATTGTTAGTGTCTTATGATTTTTACCGAATAATTTGAAAGCAGATGTTTTTTCATTGATTTCCAATGACAAAACAGTCGGTTGTCAATAAAAAACTGTGTTTCAGCGAGTTTTTTATAATATATGACCAATACCTTCTAAATTGTATAGAGATCCTATTACTTTTGAAGCATTTCCCGATTAGTTGATTTATAGCAAAACAAACTAATTTATAAATTTATATGTTATGAACTCCCACAAAGCATTACACTTATTTTTATGCTCAATGCTGTTGAGCTACAATTCATATTCGCAAGAACCAGCAACTCTCATAGAAAAAAACATTATGAGAACCAGCTTGCTGCAAACGCTTAATGAAGCTAAAGACACGCTTACGCTAAAAAACAAAAGCGACATTCTAAGAGTAACCTTCATCAATCACAACGATGATAGAGAAACCGTAATAGACGTAATGTCTAAAGAGGTTAAAATTCCATTGTACCATTTTGGGGTAGGTAGATTTACCATATCAACTTACATAGATAGCGACATTATCCTTTTGGGAATGACTAGGCAATTGAACATTCCCGTGCCAAAAGATGCCACTGCAGATTTGGAGGAAAGCATACTTAGGGCGAGTTTGTCTGAAGAAGAACAAATGTACAGAAACCTGAAACCATTGAGGCCAATTGCAAAAACACTGGTCAAATCCAAGCCTAAAAAAACACGGGAAGCAAAACCCCGCACGTTGGATCCCAAGACGGATACCCGAAAGTCAAAAATAGCCGAGTTGGAAAGAAAGAGAAAGGAAAAACTTGCTAAGCGAAAAAGTATGTCAGAAGACAAACTCAAGAAGAGTCTAGCCATGAAAAAGAGAAATGACAGGAAGGAAAAAGCATTGCAACTGCTACCAACAAAAAAAGAAGGAACAGAAAAAGAGGATATCATTGCCGAGGCTTCAGATACTAAGGAAATAGTCGAGAATAGAAAGCGAACAGAACGATTGGCCTCTATGAAACGTCAAGGAGAAAAACAAAAAAAGGTAGGTTACAACATCTCCGTTGCAAGAGACACAACGGTCAATGTGCAAACTAGAGAAGAATACAGAAAGAACAATTTAAGACCCAACGGCAAGAAATACGACGATTAATCATATAGCAAATAAGACGCTCTAGTTTTTTTGAAACCATCCAAGCCACTCTTCCAAGTGGCTTTTATTTGTGCCTCCGTAAGACCATCTTCAATTTGCTGCCGTAGTTTCTTAGTTCCAGCCAACTTGGTGAAAAACCCATTGGAATTAAAGAATTTATCCTTGTCCACGGTTGCATTGTATGCATTTATCAAATAATTCAAATTTAACCCATTCAAGGAAGAGGTATTGGAGAGGTCGTAACCATGGCAAACCTTGTTTTCGTGTTTTGGATATTTGGCTCCATGATTGGGCTGGGGTGTAAAGCTATAATTCGTAGGAGGCAAAAAGGGAGAACCATAAATTTGAAATTGCAAGGAAGTCCCACGGCCTACGCTAATCGAGGTTCCTTCGAAAAAACATAGACTGGGATATAAATTAATGGAAACATCGTTAGGTAGGTTTGGAGAAGGTTTTATGGGAAGACTGTAAGCCATCTCATGCGAATAGTTCTTCATGGGAATGACAGTAATGTCGCATTTTGCCCCATTGGCCAACCAATCTTCGCCATTTACCATTTTTGCGTATTCACCAATGGTCATGCCGTGTACCACGGGAACAGGATGCATCCCCACGAAACTCTTGTGAGCAAGCTCTAAGATTGGACCATCGATATAATGTCCATTGGGATTGGGTCTATCCAAAATGAGTAGGGGGACATTGTTTTCGGCACAAGCCTCCATTACGTAATGCAAAGAAGAAATGTAAGTGTAAAAACGAGCGCCCACATCCTGAATGTCGAAAACAACAAGGTCCAAATCCTGCAATTGTGACTTGGAAGGTTTTTTGTTCTTTCCGTATAGAGATACTATGGGCAAGCCAGTCTTGGTATCCAAGCCATCTTTTACCACCTCACCAGCATCGGCATTACCACGAAAGCCATGTTCAGGCGCAAAAACCTTTTTTACCTCAATGCCATTGTAATCATGTAAATAATCCACTAGATGATGAGAAACCATTTTGCTCCCCATCGTACTCGCATCTATTTGCACTCTTTGCAAAACGGATAAAACAGAGGTCTGATTTGCAACGATGCCTATGCGTTTGTCTTTGAGTAAAGGCAAGTAAAGACCTATTTGGTTGGCTCCAATTAGAATGGGTTTGTCAACTGTAGAGGATTGATTTGTAGCAGAGTCATCTGTTTTGGAGACTTCTGTGCCCGGCTTTGTATCTTCAACATCCGACCCATTGGTACTTCTACAAGAAATTCCTAAAAAGATAAATAATAAAACTGTATTTTTGAACAAAGTTAATCGCATACTCATAAATTGAATTTCGAATATTTTATAGCTAAACGCATTATTGACAGTAAAGCGTATAAAAGTAGTATTTCGGCGCCAATAATAAAAATTGGAGTTGCAGCAATTGCTATTGGCATTATTGTAATGATGATTGCGATAGCGACAGGAATAGGCTTGCAACAAAAAATACGGGACAAGGTGGTCGCCTTCAATGGGCACGCTACCATTTCAAAATACGATGCCAACAATACGCAGGAAAGTCAAAACCCCATATCCACGAACCAAGAGTTTTATCCCAAGTTCAATGGAGTCGAGGAGGTTAGGCACATACAAGCCGTAGCAACCAAATTTGGGATTATTAGGAAATTGGACGAATTCGAATATGTAGGAGTAAAAGGTGTCGGAGCAGATTATAATTGGGAATATTTCAAAACGTTCTTAAAAGAAGGCGTGCTGCCAGATTACACGAAGACAAGAAACGAAGATGTATTGATCTCGGAATATTTGGCAAAACGACTAAACTTCAAAGTAGGAGATACGTTGCACACCTACTTTACAAAGCCGGACATAAACAAATTGCCAAGCATAATAAGCTACAAGGTCGTCGGCGTCTACAATTCTGGATTCAAGGAATTCGATGAACAATATATCATAGGAGACATAAGGCACATACAACGGCTCAACAAATGGGGGAAGGATGAGGTTGGCAATTTCGAAGTGTTCATAGAAGATTACGATGAATTGGAAAGCGTAGGCGAAGAGATTTACAAGAACATACCTTCAGAATTAAACGCTATGACGGTAGTCCGAAAGTTCCCTCTAGTCTTCGAGTGGATAGGCATTTTCGACAAAAACATATACGGCATCATAGGGATAATGATTCTGGTTGCTGGAATCAATATGATAACGGCATTGTTGGTCTTAATATTGGAACGAACACAAATGATAGGGATATTGAAGGCGTTGGGAACCAGCAACCTCGGTATACGCAAGATATTCATCTACAATGCCACCTATTTGATAGTCTTGGGCCTGTTTTGGGGGAACCTCATAGGTTTGGGGCTGCTTTTCATACAAAAGTATTTCAATTTTTTTCCATTGGATTCGGAAACGTATTACGTATCCACAGTTCCAGTATACATCAATGTAGGATACATCCTGTTGTTAAACATCGGAACATTCGCACTTTGTTTGTTGATGTTGCTAATACCATCTTACATCATAACCCGTATTTCTCCAGTAAAGGCAATACGGTTCGAGTAAAGCCATTTACTATTTAAAGCTATTCGTAAAGAAAATTTCAAAGTACAAAAGGTGTAATTATTTGGGTGTTACCACAAGGGTCGGGCTTTCCGCTATATCTTTTTGCCAAAAAGGGCAAAAGGATGCCGCTACAATCCCTAACACGAGAAAAAGCAAATATTTAACTTTTTAACCTATAAGATTTAACTATTTTTGCATCAGTAAAATAAAGAAATGGACTACGCGAAAAACATACTCGAAACCATTGGAAACACACCATTGGTAAAACTAAATAAACTAACTGCAGAATTGCCGTGCTTGGTATTGGCAAAGTACGAGACCTTCAACCCTGGGAATTCGGTAAAAGATCGTATGGCGGTGCAAATGATTGAGGATGCAGAGGCAGACGGACGATTGAAACCGGGAGGAACCATCATAGAAGGTACTTCCGGAAACACAGGCATGGGATTGGCTTTGGCTGCAATCATAAAAGGGTACAAATGTATTTTCGTGATGGCAGACAAGCAATCGAAGGAAAAGGTGGATATCCTCAAGGCAGTCGGAGCAGAAGTCGTGGTATGTCCTACGGCAGTAGACCCAGATGACCCACGTTCCTATTATTCCGTATCCAAACGATTGGGGGAAGAAACACCAAACTCTTGGTACGTGAACCAATACGACAACCCAAGCAACGCCAAGGCTCACTATAAGAGTACAGGGCCAGAGATATGGAAACAAACAGAAGGCAAGATCACGCACTTTGTAGTTGGAGTAGGAACTGGAGGAACCATATCTGGAGTTGGAAAATACCTTAAAGAACAAAACCCAGATGTTAAAGTATGGGGAATAGATACCTATGGTTCCGTATTTAAAAAGTATCATGAAACAGGGGTTTTCGATGAGAATGAGATTTACCCCTATGTAACGGAAGGCATAGGAGAAGACATATTACCTAAAAATGTAGATTTCGACATTATAGATGGCTTTACGAAAGTCACAGACAAGGATGCATGTGTCTATACACAATTGCTAGCCAAAGAAGAAGGCATGTTTTTGGGAAATAGTGCTGGAGCAGCCGTAAAAGGTCTGTTGCAACTAAAAGATCATTTCAAGAAAGACGATGTGGTTGTAGTGTTGTTTCATGATCATGGTAGCCGTTATGTGGGCAAGATGTTCAACGATGATTGGATGCGAGATATGGGGTACATTGATTAACATCTGGTAATGAATGTCGTTTTGAGATATTGATGGAAAACAAATTCGATCAATAGGACAAGATGAGACGTATATAGAAGAACGAAGCCTCTAGGTAATATTACCTAGAGGCTTCGTTCTTCTATGATTTGTTTCTTTAATCATTTCCCATCCAATCTAGAAATTGAATAACTTTTACCCGGCTTATTAAAATGTCTTCATCCACAGGTAGTTTCAGTTTCAGTTTCAGTCGACTATTAAAGAATTTCGAAGCTTTTTCTACTGCATTGATGTTGATAATGTATTTACGAGATGCTCGAAAGAACATTTTAGGATCAAGTTTGGATTCTATTTCATTTAGAGATGGATCTAATAGAAATTTGTCTTTTTTATAAGTTACCAAATACGAGTATTTGGAGTCAGAAAAGAAGTAGGCAATTTCATTAGTATGAATATACCTGAAAACATCACCTATCTTAATTGTAAATCGTTCTTTGTATTGTTTTTGGGTGGATTTAAGTAATGTTTGAAGTTCCAACATGGAAATGGCAAGTTTTTTTTGAGATAACATATCATACTTTTTAAGTGCTTGCCTTAAACTTTTTTGATCAATAGGTTTTAGTAGGTAGTCAATGCTGTTCAGCTTAAAAGCTTGTATGGCGTATTCATGATATGCCGTAAGAAATATAATAGGAACTCTAGGAGTTATTTTTGAAAATATTTCGAAGCATTGTCCATCGGAAAGCTCTATGTCCATAAATATTAAATCACATTCTTTTTCATTTGTTGTAAACCACTCTATGCTTTCGGAAATTGATTTTAAACATTTGAGAATCTTGATTTTTTCATCAGCTTGATGGAGCATTTTCATTAACTCTCTTTGTGCCAATACTTCATCTTCTATAATAAGAATATTCATTTTACAATAAAGGTAAGATTACTTTGAAATTGTTAGGAGTAGATACAATTCGGATTTCTTGATCGAATTGGAGGTATTGCGTACGAATGTTCTTTAATCCTATTCCCCAAGATACTTCACTTTTCTTATACTGAACAATATTATGAACAGTAATTGAATCAACATTGGAGAATATATCGATCTTTAAAGGTTTTCCTTCAGAGATGCTATTGTGCTTTACTGCGTTTTCAACTAAGATTTGTAATGCCATCGGAGCTATTTTTTTGGTTAAGTGTTCATTTTTTACCCTAACAGTAATCTGTAAATTAGAGTCAAAACGTGTTTTTAATAGAAAAATATAATCTTTCAAAAAACTCACTTCTTCCTCTAAAGTAACCAATTCCTTGTTATGCTGTTCCAATACATGTCTATAGACATTGGATAATTTGATTATAAAATCTTTGGCTTTACTGCTATCGAAGCTTACTAAAGAAGTAAGGGTATTCAAACTATTAAAGAGAAAGTGCGGGTTTAATTGGTTTTTTAATATCATATACTGAAAATGCATATTCTCTTTTTTTAGCCATTCATTGTCTAAAGCTGTTTCATAATGTCTTACATATTGAAAATAAAATTCCATTGTAAGTAATAGAAGTATGTTAATGATAACACCAATAATTGCACTGTAGAATATTTTATTGATTGGAATGAGTCCTTGTTCTTTATAGAGGTTGATAACAAAATTGATGAATACTACCCAAACTATAGCTATGGCCAACCCCAGTACAAACTCTAAAAAGAAACGTTTTATCATTGTATTGTTGCTGTTCCATGGTAAATATAAATCTAGCTTGCGAATTAACCTATAATCGAAATAGCATATGAACAAGAGATTGGGATAATTAATTAAGAATCGAGTAAATAAGGAGTTGAATGTGAATGCAGTCTCATTGCCTTGTAACCAATAACTAAAGCTAATGGCCAATTGAAAAACAATTGCATACAACGCTAACAGGAGTAGGAGTCTCCAATTGAAAAAACGTTTTGTATGGTGTGAGTTTATTGACTTCAATTAAAATTCGATTTTATAATATAGATTGGGGAGAAGAAACAGTACATCGTTCTTAACCACTTTCTTTGTGAAAAAATTATATTCATATCCTTGATTTTGTGTAGCCAATGTTGCATTTTGAAAGTCCAACCCCCAAGTAGTTGTACTTTCTTTCTTATTGATCTTATAGGTTATTCCGAAGTTAATCCATAATTCAGGATCGTTTTGCAAATCGTACAATCGATCATGGTCTAAAACAACTTTTTGTTGTAAGATGCTTTCTGACTCTAAAAATGGAGTAGTACGTTGCCCTCCCATATAAGTAGCATTAAAGTTGAATCCTAGCAGTTTGTTTTTGGAGTTAGAGGCATCTTTGGTACTGCCAATTGTAAACTCTTTCCCAGCAGTTAAAGTGGTTAGGTAATTCCTGTTGAACAAAGAGTTTCTTTCAATGCCATCCCCGCCTACATAAGTGGCATCAAAAAAGGATGCTGTCAATAAATAATAATAATTGTTGTTGAAATATTTTTCTAAAGTAATATCTATTCCAATGTTTTTACCTGTGCCATTGTTGTTTAAAGGTTTGTCAAGTTTCCAAAGTTGAGTGTAGTTGGCAGTGGAATATGAACTGTCTATTGCAACAGGTACATCGTGAAGTTTTTGGTAATATCCTTCGACATTGAGGTGTAAATTATTATTGATTTTCCAATCTATGCTTGCGATGTAATGGTTTGCTTTGGACTTTTTAAGGAGTTTGTTGTTTCTTGTAATGCCATTTTCGTTCATATGATTAAAGTAGTATACTTTTAAATCTTCTCTTCGACTGTGGGAGCCATATCCTAGTCCAAATTTAAGACTAGGTAAGGCTTTCCAGCGTATTCCAGCTCTAGGCTCTAAGGTGGTTTCTTGGTTGATGCCAAAATGTGAAACGTTAACTCCTATTTGAGTACTTAGTTTTGGGGTTATTTGGACATCAGTTTGTGCATATGCTTGGAGGTAATAGCTGTTTTCATTGGCGTCTAAAAACTCTTCTAAAGGCTCTTCGGGGGCATCGACTTGGCGAGCTGTAGCTTTAAGACTTAGATAATCTGCTATTATTCCTGAAGTTGTACTTATGTGTTTTGAAAGCTTGTTGGAAAGGTTGGAGGTGAAAGTGTATTTGATTTCACGATTTTCTAAATTGCTATAAGGTGTTAATGACCCGGAATTCAGATTTTCTGCATCAGGCTCAAACCATTCTGTTGTTGATTTGTATCCGTTGGTTGTAATGCCAATAGAGGTGTCTAGAAATGAATTGTCGCTTAATTGGGTTTTATGATTCAAACCAACGGCCATCATATCAAAATCAATGTCATCTTGTTTAAAGTCTCCTTCGGTTTCTCTACGTTTTATCTCTCCATCTTTTTCATCTACGGAATATTTTTTATAAGGTGGACTACCTAGTAAATTTGGTATAAATTTCTAAGCGACTTTTCTGTTGTTTTT
>JAHDHI010000118.1 GCA_020631395.1 Bizionia sp. | reverse complement strand
CTGTTGCATTGCGCTTTTGTTGGATATAGTCCATAGCAGTAAATCTTACCTGTACTAGTTGGAAACTAGCCCTTGGTTTAGTAACGGGATTTCTTACTCTTATCGCCACTAAGCAAAGCTAGCGACAAACTATGGCCGAGCGGGGTTTCCACAAATTAATGTGGAAACTTTTCTATCCTTCCATGCTCACAATGTCTGCTCAAAGAATTTCAATCGTAGATCTTCAAGTGTCAAATTTGCTGGGATTTTATGCGGGTTCTAATATTCAACAAGGAATCGTCCACAATAAGTTTTCCGTTTTCATATACCATTTTCAATTCGCCTTCTTGCTCTTCTTTCCAAGACACTTGATCCATCAATCTATATGCGTTGTTTTCTTTTATGACCTTTATCAATCCTTTGGCCGACTTCTTGGTTCCATCATCTGTAATTGGGTCTTTGTAAATTTCACGACCTTCTCCATTGACTTCCCCGTAGGTTGCCTTCATGGCAAAACCAAAGGTATCTCTCGTGTTGTATTGATAGGTGAAAGATCCTATTCCCAAAACCACATTGGTTGATGCAAAACCATTCTGCTTCAACCGCTCGCAAATTTGTGTTGCACGCTCCAAAGTTATGCTGTCTCCGTAGATGGCACCGATGTGCGCATCCAACTCCTTGTAACCTTTGCCATTCGTACTCCCTCCAAACGTCTCCCAAAGCAATTGAACAACCCCTTTGCGCTCCTCCATTGTCTTTCCGTTCGAGTTACCGCAAATAATGTCCACAGGGTCTCCACTATCTGGTCTTATCACGACCTTACCCTCCCTAGCTAGTACTTGTTCCTTCAAGTTTGGGAGATATTCCGTGAGTACTTTCCATAAGTCCCAAGTATCCGATACGATGGAAACGATACCGTTGGGGTATACTTCCGTTATCAATCGTTTGAACGTTTCTTGTTCTTCTTCGTTGGTTCCCATGCACATTACGGAGTGTTCCGTTGCAGCTACCGAGCCACCTACCAACTCCTTGTCGGAATCTGCATTGTAATAGGTTTCCAAAAAATCTATCGTTGGAATGGTATCTGTTCCCGTAAAGCTCAACAAATGCCCTGCCGATGACATCAAAGCCGATTCCAAGCCTCCCATGCCTCGCATTGAAAAATCGTGCCCTTGCCAGTCCACGAATTCTGGAATGGATGATGTTTCTTCGGCATATTCATCCAATATCCTTCTGTACTGTTTGGCTATGGTTGCCGAGTTGCAGGGCAACCATAGGGTCGTGGATAAAATGGTTTCGAAATAGTTTGTAAGCCAAAAAAACGCTCCTTTGGTATTGTACATGGTCAGCATGGGGACTCTAATGGGTACGGACACACCTTCTGGCAATGCCTTTATAACCATTGGCAAGTAACCTAAATCATGTAAGTCCTCAATATGCTTGATACCGACTTTGTTTTCTCCCAAGTAGTTGTTGATGCGTCTTGAATATGCCTTGCAAACCTCAGCTTTTGGCTTTCCAAAGAAATTGGTGTTGAAATCCTCGACAATGTATTTTTTTATGAAGTACTGCAAACCGAAAAACACGACTTCGTCCACACCGTCTATTCTACTTTTTCTGGGAGTCCAATTGGAGTATACCAATGTGGTTTGCTCTGGGTATTGTCTCCTGTGGTCTACCTTGTAGCCATCTGTATATAATAATGGATTCATATTTGGGTATTATTTTATATTGCTTAATAATTGATCTCTTACTTCCATTAGTGCGAAACCCAACAAGTTTAGGCCTCTCCATCTGTTGGGGTTTTGGGCATTGTTGTGATCTGACGCCAAGCCTATTCCCCATATTGAATCGACTGGACTCGCCTCTACCAAAATCCTTTTGTTTGTTTTCATCAAGAATTTGGTTAACTCTGAATTCTGTGAAAACTTGTAGTAGTTGGCTTTCTTTACAATTTCGAATCGATTGGCTTCCCATAACACTGAATTAAACCCTTTTACTTGACGTCCTAGTTTCTTGGCAGCAGCTGGAGACTTACATTCTATAATCTTCTGAAATATCTCGTCATCTTTAAAAAGCTTTGCTTTTTCTGCCATCATATAGTGCTCCGCTGTTTTATAAATCTTTTCATCAACTGTAAACTCTGACTCCCACCATTGACTTAAACAGCTTTTCCCAATACTTCCATCTCTATTGGGTTGATGTCCCCAAAAGAGCAAATACTTAACAGGTTTTCCTATATTCTGAATATTTTCAATTGTGTATTTCATTTCCTTCAATTCAAATATATTGCTTGGATGTCATCCATTAAATACTCAATAGCCTTATCAAGACCATCAAAAAAAGGTGTGTTATACTTATCACATAAAACTTCAACATATCGCCTTTGATAAAATTGATCTGGACAAACAACAATCAACTTTGAAGATTGTACATACAACCCCAATTCCACCAAAGATATGGGCGATTTGGAATTAGGTGAAAAATTCAACAAAATTTTATCTGATAAACTCAAAGCATCTAACTCCCATTCAATATGTTTCTTCATCTTTAAATCATCCAACTTATCATGGTCGATTCTGATAGGGTCAAAAAAATGCATTGAATCTTCCATTTCTTCGATTACTTTTTTTCTCCAATCACCTGCCAAGTCAAGATCAATGCTTCCTGCCAAAAAAACAATATCTTTTGTTTGCTTCTTTTCTGGCAATTCAATTTTTGATGTATAAATCATATTCCTTTCATTCTAATCACTCTGTATGGGTTATGGTTTCTTCCTTTTTCCTCAGGATAGAGTGTTTGTACCACATCACTCTGGTAGATATGCTTAGTGTCTACATCCAAAGCAGTCAGTTTCCCGTAAAAGGCTGCTCCAGTATCTATGTTCCATACATTTATGGCATGCATGGGTTCATAGCAATCGTATTTCAATGTCGGTGTATGACCTATGTAAATCTCCTTGTACAATTTCAATCGTTGGGGGTATAGGTTTGAATGTTTCTGTATCCTCTTGTCCATTGTCAATGCCATTTCCCAAAGTGTCCTGTCCCAGTTGTAATTGGACTTGTGAAACTCCTGATCCGGACCTTTCATGGAAGTGAATCCCGCGTGAATGAACAATCTGTTTTCATCATCGACGTAATAGAACTTCATACTCTCGAAAAAATTGAGATGCTTGCTCTTCTCCTTTTCTGTAAAGTGATTTTCATAACTTTCAATGGTACTTGTTCCTCCATGGAAAGTCCAAGTCGGGTTTGCGTTCTTTGTTCTCAAAAAGTCTTCACACCAAACATCATGGTTTCCTTTTATGAAAACGCAGTTGTACCGTTCCGAAAACTCCATTAAAAACTGAATCACTTGAGCCGATTCACTCCAACCATCGACATAATCTCCGAGAAAAATCAAGGTATCGTCTTGAGTTACCTCTATTCTTTCCAAAAGCTGTGTCAAAGCTTTTAATCCACCGTGGATGTCTCCTATTACCAATGTTCTCATCATTTTACACTTGTTTTATCTTACTCCAATGGCTTATTCTATTTCTTCTTGAAAAGTATTCAAGAAATCCAAAACTGTCCCCCTATGGGTTGGTATGCCTCTTGCCGATGACATTCCAGCTCCAGTTAAAAACGTAATGTTGTTTCTTTTTTGCCTATTGAACCCTGTATCTATTATTTCTTTTATAGTTCCCATTTTTATTAATGATGCCAGATCAATCCGTTTTCATTGAGTTTGAGACCGTTGCAGAAGCAACAGTAAAATTCAGTTTAGTTATTTAAAAAAGAGT